>CAYYHT010000325.1:0-8444 GCA_964471355.1 uncultured Enterobacteriaceae bacterium | reverse complement strand
GTTTCGGCGCGGGGGTTAGCGGGGCGCAATGACCGTTCTGCTTCTCTTGCTAGCGTGCGCCGGCGCACCCTCTCCCGACACCGCACCGGACCTCGACTCAGCAGATCTGTGCGCGTCCACGGGTATTGAAGGCAACCCGGCCGACCTTAGCGGCAACTCGAACTGCGGAGAATATTGGTACGACGCGCTGTGCGCCTCCTGCCATGGCGCCGACGGACTGGGTACTGACGACGGACCCGACATGCGCCGTCATGTCATCCATCACTCCGACCTTGAGCTCATCCTCGTCATCCGCGGCGGCACTGGCGACATGCCCCCCCAGCCAGTCGATGCACAGCAGACAGCAGACCTCATCGCTCACCTTCGCAACGCATTCGGCGAGTACGACCCGACTGCCCCATGATCGCTTCTGGCCAGTTGGAATCTACAGGCCGTCCGCCGCCATGTCTGCGGCGATGTCCGCCGGACTCTGTACACGGCAATAGTGCCGAAGGTGCGCAATCTCGGCGTTGGCCGCAGCATACCAAGGGTCAGCAACGTACAGAGGAACGGTGCCTCCCAGTCGATCGCCCGAGAGCGTGACGCTCCGGTCCAGACTTCCGTCGATGTAGACGTTCATCTGGTTGCCGACGGCGGTTCCAGCGATGTGGACCCAGCTGCCCGTGCCCAATGCCCTCGTATCGACACCGCCGTTGGAGCTACCGGTCGAGCCCCAGCGGAAGTGCACGGCCGTGTTGTTGGGCGTGAGCCAGATCGCGGGCGTACGGACACCATTGTTCGGCCCATAGTGGAAGATGCTGCCCCAGTCCGAGACCGTGGCTTTGATCAGAATCCACACCGAGAAGGTCGCCGGATCGCCGTTGGCGCCCAAGTACACCGAGCCGTCGAGCACCGAGTCCCGCACAAGCTGCGTCGGGCTGCCTAGGTACTCGGTGACCAAGTCCGCATGCCCATCACAGTCATTGTCGATGTCGTCACAGATGTCCGATGCACCAGGGTGGACTCCACCATTTCCATCGTTGCAGTCAGTGGCGTCGCTGATGTAGCCGCTTGGTTGAGCACAATCGACGGCCGTCGTCCCGGCGTCGCCGTAGCCATCGCTGTCCGAGTCCGCGAACCAGATGGAGGTGGGCGCATCCTGGTCGGCCGTTCCGCTGCAGTCCTGGTCGACGTCGTCGCAGCTGTCATCTGTGATGGAGGGGTTGATGCCACCGTCGTCGTCATTGCAGTCGGACTTGTCGGCCACAAAGCCGATGGGCTGATCGCACTGATCGACCAGGTCTGTACCGTCGCCATACCCATCGTTGTCGCTGTCTGCGAACCACGTAGACGTCGGAGCATCTTGGTCGGCGGTGCCGCTGCAGTCCTGGTCGACCCCGTCGCAGCTGTCATCTGCAATGCCCGGATTCACGCCGCTTTCGCCATCGTTGCAGTCGGTGGCGTCGCTGATGTAGCCACTGGGCTGGTCGCACTGCACGGCGCTCACACCCGCATCGCCGTAGCCATCGGCATCGGCATCCGCGAACCAGGTCGAGGTGGGTGCATCTTGGTCGGCCGTTCCGCTGCAGTCCTGGTCGACCCCATCGCAGCTGTCGTCGCTGACCCCTGGATTCACGCCGCCGGTGGTGTCGTCACAGTCGGTGGAGTCACCGATGTAGCCACTGGGCTGGTCGCACTGCACTGCAGTGACGCTCGCATCGCCGTAGCCATCGACATCGCTGTCTGCGTACCAGGTCGAGGTGGGTGCATCCTGGTCGGCAGTCCCACTGCAATCCTGGTCGAGCCCGTCGCAGCTGTCATCTGTGACCCCCGGATTGACCGCAATGTCGCCATCGTCGCAGTCCAAGGAGTCGGACACAAACCCGCTGGGCGCCGCACAGCCCGACTCGCTGTTCGACGCGTCGCCGTAGCCATCCCCGTCCACGTCGGCGTACCAATCGATGACGATGACCTCTTCGTCGATCTCGGAGTCGCAGTCGTCATCGACGCCGTTGCACTGCTCTGGCGCGTAGGGAAAGACCGACCGGTCGCCGTCGTTGCAGTCACCGTCCTGGTCTACCCACGAGGCAAGAGGTGGAGCACACTCCACCACCCAGGCGCCATCTCCGAATCCGTCGCCGTCGCTGTCGTTGTACCAGGCCGACGCCTCGCCGACCGCCGCGTCGGTGTCATCACAATCGCCGGCGTTGGCGACCAAGTTCCCGCCGGCATCACAGGACTCGACCGGCTGCGTCAGGTCGCCGAGGCCATCGCCGTCCGCGTCGACATAGAAGACGACGCCGCCACCATCATCGATATTGCCATCGCAGTCATTGTCAATTCCGTCGCAAATCTCGGTCGCATCTGGGTTTACGGCAGCGACATCGTCCTGGCAGTCGCCCCCCACGGTGGTGGTCCCCTCGAGGTCGCAGGCGTCTCGGGCGGTGGCCTGGTCGCCGAACCCATCGCCGTCGACATCATCGAACACCGGCGACAGCAAGCGTTCGTCGACCATCAGGTCGCAGTCGTTGTCCAGGCCATCACAGACCTCGCCGGCGAAGGCGTGTACAGCCGGGTCCGTCTCGTCGCAGTCGTCGACACCGAGGTAGCCGTCACCGTCGAGGTCGACGGACAGTTCCGCGGATTCATAGTTCGGCAGACAACCGACAAGCATAGCGAGGAGGGCCAGCATCCCAACACCATACCTCGCCGATGTCTAGCTCAGTGTCATGGCCAAACAGACAACGTGCAGGGTGCCGAACACGACCTCGGAGATCGTGCCCGTGACTAGGTCCTTGTTGGGCTTGCCGTCCAGGACCGCGCTGATCACGCGGCCCAATGCGAAACCGCCAAAGACCACCGCACCCACCGCAAATGAGGTGGGCCGCAACCCGGTCAGCACGGTTCCGGCCATGATGGTCAGACCGGCGAGCACCATGACCGCAGCCTGGCCCCTCATCTCATTGAGCATGTCGGCGTCTTCACTCAGCGTGTTCTGGGGCTGCTTGAGGTAGTGCTGAAGGCAAAAGGAGGTCGCGGGCCGGGCCTAGCGATTGGCACCGGCGCCGGTCAACAGAAGACCTGACAGGCCCAGCACGACAAGGGTGAAGATTTCCATGGGGGTGTCCTTCCTGTGGTTCTGAACGCGGCAATGACGCCAACTAGTCCCATGCGGGATTATCCCCCACGGGCAGAATATAGATAGTCCCCTGTGCAACTATTGTCAATGGGATTATATTGGTGGCCATGAGTACTCCCCCTCCCGGCGGTCCACCGTCCCTACCTGCAGCGTATGGATCCTTGTTGGAACGCCTCGCGCTGCCCCTCGCACTCGAGTCCATTCACCGAAATCTCACCCGTGCCTTCGACCTGGATGCCCAGCAGCACTCGGTTCACGACGAGGCGCTGCTTCGCCTGCTGTTGTGCATTCGGTTGTCCCCGGACGGCGCCATGCGGGCCAAAGACATCAGTGTGCAGTTGCTGAAGAGCACCAGCCACACGTCGCGACTCATTGACCGCGCTGTGGCCCACGAGCTCGTGGCACGCCAGCCTGATCCGAACGACCGAAGGGCCCATCGGGTGGAGCTGACCCCGGGCGGCACCGCCGAGATCGACGCCTATGTTCCCCATGCCGTGGCGATGCTGGGCGAAGCCTACGGAGGCATTCTCAGCCCTGCGGAGCTGGGCGGCGTGCTGAAGCTGCTGGGCCGACTCGAGGCCGCAACCAAGGGGCTGGTCGCCAAGCAGTCAGAGCAATCGGCCACAACCGCCAAGCCGAGCGGCGGAAGCTAGCCGTCGTCTCTCTGGTCAAGTGCCAAACGGTGAACCGCCCGTCCATCGGACCGCGTGGCTGCTGTACAGGCCATCGAGGTCCACGGGTCTACTCCTCACCCACTGCATCGGGGCCGTAGTTCTCGGCGCCGCCGATGTCCCGGAGCGCAAAACCCCAGTAGCTCTCGACGTTGAAGTCGTGTGGCAGCCGGTAGGGCGCAAAGATCGGCTCCTTGCCCTCCATCATGTACAGCGAGCCCGGACCCTGGTCCTCGTAGGCCGTCACATCGACGGTGCTGACCACCCTTCCGTGCCAGCTCACCTCGACAGACTTCTGCTCGGGAAGGGAAGCGTGGATGACCGGAACGCCAGAGAACGTCGCTTGCTGCACGTCCCTGCCCTCGAACTGCCCGGGCCCTGTGGCATTGGGCGGAAGTTTGGGATTGCCAAGGCTCACGAGCGCGCGCCACCGCCCGTCAGCAGCGCACTCGGGCGCGTTCCATTCGGCGCCGCAGGAGACGGGACCGAAGGTCGTAAATCCAAGGTCCCACAGACTGTCTTCGGGCACCTCTCGGGCATAGGTGCCCTCAAAGACCTTGCCGTACAGCTTGGTGAGGTGGTCCGCAGTCTCCTTGTTCGCCGCCACAGCTGGGCAGCGAGGCGGTCCGCCCTAGCCACTGCATGCGGCGTCCCGCACCGGACCGACTGTTCGCTCTCTGAGCTCGCATTAGTGCACCTTCAGGATTGGACTCACGGACCAGTCGGTGAACGAGCCGGCAGGCCCCCACGTCTGCTCGAAGATCAGCACGGACATGCGGCGTCGATGCCTGCGGCTTTCATGGCCTTCTTTGCCGCGCCCAGGGCTGCGACCGCATCGTCGTCACTCGTGCACGGCGCATCGTCTGCGTGGGGTGACTCATAGACGGTCCATTTTTCGAGTTCGCCCCCCTTGGCCAAGAACAAAATGACGCCCTGATTGGCCTCCATGCCGGCGTAGTTGCAGCTGCCGGCCCTCACGGACTTCGTGTAGATCAGCTTGCCAGCGACGGCATCATCGGCAACCCCGATGATCTGCAGTGTGCTCTTGTCGGCATAGGGCATGCTCAGATCGGTGACGCCTCCGCGGCCTACCGAGACGCCCTTTGTGGAAGCCGGCTCTGCTGGCGGCGCCTCGACAACATCGGGCTTGACCGGGGGCGCTTGCACGACTGTGGTCTCCACATCTGCCGCCCCGCCGCAGGCTAGGCAGAACCCGACCACCAGGATGCTGAGCATGTGCGACGGGTTCCGCATCGGCCCGGACTTGTCAATGCGCATCAGCGGCGGCCTCCTGTGTGTCCCAAACCGGGCCTCTGAACAGCACCCAAGCGCCGAGCAGCCAGTCGAAGGGAACGCACATCTCGTGCAGCCAGCGTGGATTGGCGGGAGAGACGTCGCCGACCGGATGCACGCGGTCCGAGGCCCCATGCGCGATGTAGACGGCCGCCAATGAGCCAGGTGAACAACCACCGCTCATCGTGGGCCCGCATGTGGCGTGCGGCGGACACCAAGGCCGCGGCCAGGAAGACGCCCAGGCCGTAGGCGAATGCAGCGTGGTACAGGCTTGGAGTGGTCATCTGCTGCGGACCATAGCAGCTGGATGTAGATCATCCATGGGAGCGCTGGCCCGCGGCTCATCCGCGCCTAGGTTCCCCGGGTGACTCCCCTCTCCCTCGACTTGGCCCTCGCAGCCATCCCATTCTCCATCGGCATCGCCAATACCTGGCGGCTGATCTGGCCCCGCTGGAAGGTGCTGGGCAAGGCGATCGCTTACTTTGCCGGGGTCGGACTGCTGTCGCTGCTGATCGGTCACTGGAGCCTGTTGCTGGCGTTCGCACACCAGGGACTGGGCCTCGCCGTCCACATCTGGTTCTGCAACCGCCACGGCTTCACCTGGTACGCGGTCGAGGACACCGAGCGCTACGTGGCACTGTCCAAACAGATGGTCGGCTACGTCGACGCACCTCCAGAACGCAAGGCACGCACAAACTCGCTGAACGGAGTCGCGCTGCCCGACAACACGGCAATGCAATGCGAAGGCGACAAGCCCGCCATTGAGTGGCGCATCGACCTCGGCTGACCCAGGTAGATCCCTAGGGAAGCAGCCCGAGCTGCACGCGCCATCCGAGGTTCTCGGACAGTGGTCCCCTCCACCAGTACACCCCTGACGCCTGGACATCGATCGGTCCAACCGCCAGTCGAGCGCCGACTGAGATGTCGGTCAGAAACAACGGCGTGTCGGCACGTCGGCTGGGCAGCCGGCCAGCTCCCGCGAGGTTGTACCGAAATTCGAACAGCGACGCGAGCCAGGGCGCATGGAGGATGCCGGCCTCGAATTCAAGTGGGACAGCCACCTGCATGCGGCCCTCATCCGTGGCCTCGAATTGCTCGTAGCCCAGGCCCATTCCAAACACGACGCCCTGGTCTTCTGTGTCTTCTAGCTCACCAGCCACCGAGACATTCATGGACAGGCCCGCCGAGAATCCCGACAACGACAGCTGCGGTTCGCCGTCAAATACGTCACGACTGAACACGCCACCGGTCAGGTAGGTGGCGGTCCTGGAGTAGCGCTGGCCTCGGCGCCTCAAGGCAACCTTGGCGTCGAGGTGGGTCAGCCACAGGTCGGACTGCGTCGGTGCTCGCAGCACGCCGGTCCAGAGTTGCACCGGAGACGCGCCATAGCGGAAGACACCCGGAGGCCGACGGTCGCGCACGAGGTCGCCGGCGAGCGCGCCGAAGTCGTCGATGTACACCACCGTCTTGGGCAGGTCGGGGGTGTATGGCTCGACCGGCTTCACCTGGGCCGTGTCTGCCTTGCCGGTCAGCACCCGTTCCAGCCAGGCTTGGTCGGCGCCTAGGCGCCCAGCGAGCAAGGGCAATTCGTCCGCATCGCGGCCCAGCATCCACCCGCGGATCTGCGCATCTAGCGCCTTTGCAGGCATGCCCTCGGTGTCAAAAGCAGCGGCGCGAGCGCCCCAGTGAGCCGTGCGCTTGGCGCGAACGTCCGTTGCCACCCGGTCCGCCTGGCGGTTCAGCGCCCTCCAGAGCTTGTCTTTGACCGCAGCCTCAGTCCCTGGCTTGTCGAAGGTCGAGCTCTGGCCCAAGTGGCTGCGATTCCACTGTTCGGTCGTCTCCTTGGCCGCCTGCTTGAACGGCCCCTGCACCTTGGCCTGCTCCCACTCGGCGACGAAGCTGCCCTCGACGGCGAGGGCATAGGTCCACATCTCGATAGGGTAGTAAGCAACCTGCTCAACCGGGCGCGTGGACGTCTGCTCGACATCGACGGAGCGCATGTCTTCGGTCTTGCACGCATAGGCCTGACCCATTCCGTCGTAGCAGGTGTCACTCGACCAAGTGCCGGCTCCCTGCTGCACGCTCACCGTCTCGGTGACCGTCGTATCGACCCAGTAGGTGTACCGGCCGGTCTCGCTCCGCTCGCGGATCGCGGACTCACACTGCCCGGCAAACTTCACTTCGATTCGCCAGGGCTGAGGATTTGAGAGGTCCTCGCCCAAGGCTGCGAGGTCGGTGCACGCCCCCACATTGAACGCGAGACTGTTGGAGCTGTCGGCGAACCGGGTCCCGCCAGCTCGCCACACAAGCCGGTCGTGCAGGTAGGCAGTCCCCACACTGTCGGCGGGAATCGCTGCGCGCAGCGTCTCGAGTTGCTCCAGCAACGTTGCATGCAGCGGCGTGTCCCGAACTTCGTGGGCCACTTGGTCGAGGACGTGAAGGGCAACCCCAAGCTGGTCGACGGCGGCAATCGACTCCGCGGCAGTCGCGTGGGCCGCCAAGAGGGCGTTGAGTTCGTCTTGGTTCAGGTGCAACAGCTCGCGGGCGGGGACCACGCCCCCAAGGGTCTGCACGGCGGCAAGCGGACGGCCTGCGGCACTCGACTCATTGGCTCGGGTGACCAAATCCTGGAGGGAGGCCGCACGGTACTGGACCACCTCTTGTACGACGGCCTCGGAGATCGGAAAGTCGTCCCGGCCGTTCTCGATGGCAGCAGCCAATTGCAACCCCTCGACGGGTTGACGGTCCAAGGCAAGCGATGCCCGAACCACTCCATCCGAGGCCTGCGTCGTCTCTGCTGCGCAGGTGGTTTGAGTGCAGCCGGCCTCCCGGAAGTGCACCAGAGCCAGCCCCCACTCTTCGGCCGCCAGACTGGAGTGTGCGTGGTCGAGAATCAACTGATGGGGGTCTACGGGTGCCGCCAAGCTGACCGGCGCACCCATCATGAGCATGAGGAGCATGGCCCCGTTGTATCGCCAACTCCCGCCTGTGCGCACTAGCTCTTAGAGCGCGCCTTCTTCTTGGGCCGCTTGACCCTCTTTGGCAGGGCAGCCGCCCACACCAGCGCTTCGGTCGCCAGCTCGGCCAGAACCTCGGGATCGACCGTCGGCTGCATTTGCACATAGTCGTCCCACTGCTTGCCAGGGGACGGCGAAAAGACCTGCATGCCATCTTGGCCAGAGAGGGCGAGCACGCGCTGTGGCCCTACTCGTGCGACGAGCGTCTCTTCAAAGGTCCCGAAGAACATCTGGCGGGTCACAAATGCGCAGGGCGAGCCGAACATCTGCTTGCGCTTGACCCGCGGGTCGTCGGGCAGGGCGGCTTCGTAGGCGGCAGTGACAGAAGGCGTGGGGGACATGGTG
>CAYYHT010000324.1:0-8472 GCA_964471355.1 uncultured Enterobacteriaceae bacterium | reverse complement strand
TCGGAGCAAGATGGCGTCGAGTGATTCGAGGGCAGCGGTCGCGACCATAAAGGGTTCTCCGTAAACGGCACCGTGTAATCCACCCGGACCAAGCTCGCCACTCCTTGTTCACTGCAATGCTACGCTCGCGGCCCATGTCCTTCCTCGACCAGTTCTCCGAACAGCACCGCGACCTGTTCCAGTCTGCGGGAACACCGCTATCCCTGGCTCGAGGCAAGTATTTGGTGCGCCGCAACGAACCCGGCGGCGACGTCTATCTGCTCCAGTCCGGCAGTCTCGAGGTCGTCGATACCCGAAGCACCCCCGAGGTCATCCTGGCCCTGATGGAGCCGGGAGCTGTTGTCGGTGAGCTTGCATTCGTCGATGACTCGCCCCGTTCTGCGGACGTGCGAGCCGCCGAAGAGGCAGAGCTCACGGTCTGGCCGGGCGAGGACCTGCGTCGCCTGCTTGCCCGCCATGAGGGCTTGGCCGCCGCCTTCTACAAGGCGCTCGCCGCGGTCGCCGCCCGTCGCATGCGGCGAGTCACCACCACCGCGATGGCCGGAGCCCTGGGCAACCGAGGAGCGGTCACGAGCGCGGGACTGGCCCGAGTCAAGGAGGAGAGCCGCGCCGTTGCCGAGCTAGTCAAAGAGGGCTTTGTCGACGCCGAGATTCGATTGCGCCAGAACTCCACCGACAAGATGGCCCAGCAAGAGGTGCGCAACATCTTGAACAAGCTTCAAGGTGAAGTGCGCACGCTGTTCATGGCCCATCCAGAGCCCGCGGCCGCCACAGAAGCTGCCAGAGTGCTGGGACGCGAGCTCAACCCCTATTTGGTGCGCTCATCACTGGCCGAGCGCTGCATTCGTCGTCCGCAGGGCCGATCCGCGACCGAAGAGATTATGGCGCACGTCATGGTGAACTCCGCCGGCGGAGACGCTCAGATGGGCGAGCTGCTCGACCGGTGGCTGCTCGATCGCCCTACCCTGCGCGCCCTGCGTAGCTTCCGCGAACCCATCGTCGACCGCCTGCTGACCTCGCTGCCGCAGCACCGAAACCGCAGAATCTTGCTGGTGAACGCCGGCACAGGAAGCCTGGTCGCGGGTTTGGTGCAAGGCCTAGGGGACAAGCCCACCGTGCTCACGGTGCTCGATCAGAGTCGTGACGCACTCGCCTTCTTGGACGCTGCCATGGGCAGTCAGTCAGTGACCTTGGCCGCTGTGCAGCAGAACATCGTGCGCTTCGCCCTGGGCACCGGCCGCGCCGAGATTTCCGAACAGGACGTCTTCATCATCAACGGGCTCATCGAGTACATGCCGGACCGCATCGTGGTCAGCATGCTCATGAACTGTCGCGCCAAGCTCTCGGACGGCGGACAGGTCATTGTCCCAGCACTTGCGCCAAGTCCCGACGCCGATCTACTGGATCGCGTGCTGCGATGGCCGACCATCCGACGCACCCCAACCCACCTCGGTCGCCTGTTCGAGGCCGCCAAGATCACTGTCGCTTGGCGGGCCACATTGGACGAGCCAGCGCTGCTCTTTGCCGGGGTCGTGCAAGGCGGTTGAACAACCGACCACCCCCGGAGTAGTCTCGCGAACGATTTTCCCGGAGAAGTCCGTATGATCCGTACCTGGACGTTGGCTGCAGCACTGATGATGCTGGCAAGCTGTGGTGGTGGCGAGGCCGAGAAGCCCGCAGAAACGCCTGAAACCCCCGAGGCTCCGGCCCCACCGGCAAACCCTGAGTTGCCCGCACTCGACGCTGCCTCACTGGCCGCATCGGCCGAGAGCATTGCTCTTGTGCCGTCTATCGTCGAGACGCAGAAAGCCCTCAACGCCGCCGGCATCGAAGCCACGCTCGCCGAGAAGATCGTCGAGCGCAACTTCGACCTAGCCAGCAAAGAGGACCTCGACCGTGTCGCCGTGCGAACTGGCGTCATCTTGGCCGACATGCTGCTGACCATCAAGACGGCCGAAGACGCCGAACTGATCGCCAAGCTCGACGGCCTGAACACCGGCCTCTCCCAACTCGGGGGCGGTGCCGACATCCAGTCCACGATCTCGGACATGAAAGAACGCCTCGGGGTCAAAGCCCTGACGCGCGACGAGATGCTCCAAGAAGCCGATGAGCTTTCTGGTGCGCTCATCCCCGAGCTCGAGTTCAACGGCCGCAAGCGCACGGTGCCGCTCATCCAAGCTGGCTCCTGGCTCGAGGGCGCAAACCTCGTGGCCAAGTCCGTTCCCGATGACAACCCCAGCGCCGCAGACGGCATGCTCAAGCAGCCAGCCGTCGTCGACTACTTCATCAAGTACGTCAAAGAAGAAGGCTCGGACAAGGCCCCAGACGGCGTTGGCGAGAAACTTCTCGAATCACTCAACACACTCAAGGGACTCTGCGACAAGGCTGAGCCGTTGACCAAGGAGGACATCGCCACGATCATCAAGACCACCGACGATGTCCTGGCCCTTCTGTAGGCCATAGGAGAACGCAAAAGTGAATAAGCTCCTTCTCTGTGGTCTGGCTGCATGTTTGTACGCCAGTCCCGCATTCGCCGATGAAGCCGAAGCCGAAGCCTGTGTCCGCCAAAAGGTGTGGGACGGGTACTCGGAAGGCTGGTCGATTCGAACGCTCACCAGCAGCACGCTGGCCACCGGTTCTACCCAGAACTACTTGGTCACGCTGTACAAGGGCAACGAGTACCAGGTTCAGACGTGTTCGGGCGCAGGCGCCAAGAACATCGACATCCTCCTGTACGACCTCAACGGCCAGATCAAGGCGCGCGACGACGCCGAAGGTCCGGATCCGGTCCTGACATACAAGCCCGACGCCACGGCGACGTACTACATCGTTGCCTATGCGCGTGAGCTAAACGCCGGCACCGACAAGGTGCCTGTCGCGGTGGCTCTCACCTACCGCTAGCCCAAGGTCTGCCCCTGTCTTGCCACCCCACCCAAGCGAACTGCGTAGGGGAGGCACGGGCGCATGCTGAACGCACGGCTTGAAGATCGCTTTCGCGATCACCTGGGCTCGGGCTCAGGTGGCCGCGAAGACTCCATCCGCTTTGCGGTCGACTTCGTTCGCTTGCTTGCACGGGTCCTGCCCGACGCGATCAGTGACGGCCAGCGCACCGCGATGCACCAAGCCCTCACGGCGCGGTCCGAGCTGTCCGACGACGAAATCGACGATCTGCTGAAGCTCGCGCTCGCTCCCGAGAACCGATCCGCAATCGAAGATCACGAGCTTCGCGCGTTTGCGGGGCGGTTCGGACACGCCGAAGAAGAGGCGATGCGCGCAGCGATCGCCGAAGAGATCGACCTCACTGTCTTTGGCGAGACCTACGGACCGGCCGAAGCCCTGTTGCTCTTGGATTCCCTGTTCGCGGTCCTGGCTGACGACGGCAAGATCAGCGGCGACGAAATGGCCCTGTTGCAGCGGTCGGCCGAACAACTAGGCATCGACGCGATGCTGGTCGGAGCCCTGTTCCGCAAGCACGACAGCCGGCACGCACAGGGTGATTTTAGCTTCGCACTCACCGGCGATCGCTACATGATTGGGCGCAGCAGCGCGGCGGAAATTCAGCTGCCGGATCCGCAGGTAGCCGTTCGCCACGTCGACCTCGTGCGCACAGGCGATGAATGGCGTGTGGTCGACCTCGGCAGCGGACGGCCTACACTTCTAGACGGTGCTGCGGTCACATCCGCGCCGTTCCGACACGGCGACGTGCTTCGAGTCGGTCCCTACACCTTGACCCTCGACGCCGACGAAGGCGTGCTGCACGCGTTTGGCCTCAAGAGCTTCTCGGCGCTGTCGGTCCGCGACTTGCAGCGCAAGATCGGCGAAATCAGCCTGCTCGACGGCATCAGCTTCACTGTGTTCAGCGGCGAGGTCATCGCGATGGTCGGTCCATCGGGAGCCGGGAAGACGACGTTGCTGACGGCGATCGCAGGCATTGCCCCTGCAGACAGCGGCGATGTTCTGATGGATGGCCAGAACTTCCACAGCTTGTTGGCCAACGACCGCTCCATCGTCGGCATTGTGCCCCAGGACGACGTGGTCCACGGCGACCTCACCGTCGAAGAGAGCCTGTACTACGCCGGCCGTCTGCGCTTTGCGGGCGACGTCGAGCCCAACGCGATCAACGAGTCGGTCGATCGGGTGCTCAAAGAACTGACCATCGATCACATCCAGACCAGCCGCATCGGAAACGCCGTGAAGCGCGGCATCTCTGGAGGGCAGCGCAAGCGCGTCAGCCTTGGCCAAGAGCTGCTGACCCACAGCACGCGCTTGCTGTTTCTCGATGAGCCCACCAGTGGACTCGATCCGCAGACTGCACAGGACATTGTCGGCCTCACACGACAGCTCGCTGACGACGGACGCATCATCTTCCTGGTCACCCACGACCTGACTCCGTCGGTCATGTCGATGGTGGACCACTTGATCGTGCTTGCCCCCGGCGGCCGCCTGGCCTGGTTCGGCCCTCCAGACGACGCATGCATCTACTTTGGCGTCGAGAGCCCCGACGGCATCTTTGCGCGTCTGCCCGACGCCAGCCCCGAGATCTGGGGCGAGCGCTACCGCAGCAGCGAGGCGTTCCGAAAGTTCGTGCGCACACGCGAGCACCTGCTTGGCCTCGACGGTGTCGAGGTGCAGAGCGACGACGCCGAGGCCCGTGTACACCGGTCCCCCTGGCTTCAATACACCACGCTCACCCGTCGCTACGCCAAGGTGAAAGTCCGGGACTACATCGGCACCGCCGTGTTGCTGGCTCAGGCGCCCATCTTGGCCCTGGCCATGTGGATCGTCTTCCCAGACCCCGACGCCAACGCCATGTTCATGCTCGCGTTGTCCTCACTGTGGTTTGGGGCGAGTGCGTCGGTCCGCGAGCTCATTGCCGAGCGATCGATCTGGCAACGCGAGCAGCGCGTGGGCCTGGGCGTCATGCCCTACATGGCCTCCAAGATCACCGTGCTGGGCGGACTTGTCGCT
Organism: uncultured Enterobacteriaceae bacterium; assembly: GCA_964471355.1. Taxonomy (GTDB): domain Bacteria; phylum Myxococcota_A; class UBA796; order UBA796; genus CAYYHT01. The sequence goes on along the minus strand of CAYYHT010000324.1, from coordinate 3,504 downwards.
GCACAGTGCATCATGCTCACCACGCTGACGGCTGTGGGCTTGGGCATGACCTCCGATCCCTTCTTCGTCGATCTGCCGACCCTGTGCCTGGTGACGACCCTGACCGGATGGGTTGGCATGAGCATGGGCTTGCTGATGTCGTCGATGTTCAGCAGCTCTGAAGCGGCGGTGGGAACCCTGCCCCTCACCTTGATCCCTCAGATCGCCTTTGGCGGCCTATTGGTCAAATACAAGTCCATGGGGTGGCTCGCCAAGATGGTGTCGGCGCTGATGTTCACCCGCTACTCCTTCGATGCATCCATGCGCACCGCCGAAAAGCTGATGTTGGTGCAGGCCAAAGGCGCACGGGAATACCCGGTCAGCGGTGTCCTCGGAAACCTCGGTTTCTGGGGCGACAACTTGGGCGATCCCGGCACGACGCTGCCCGAACTCTGCTCGGTGCTCGCGATCTCGGCGGTCGTCATGCTTGTGCTGTCGACCTACCTGACCCGGCGCGCGGCCCAGACCTAGGGCTACGACGCCTGACGACGACGCATGGATCGACCCACAACCGCGTCGGTCACTCCCTCGCGGGCCAGCTGTGCCTCGCTCGCGATCGAATCTGACAGCTCAACCGCATGTGCCGCCGCCTTGCGGATGAATATATTGAGCGAGTCGAACTCGGCTCGTTCGGCCCGATGACGGGCTTCAGCAGCCAGTACAAACACGCCAGCTACGCCGAGCGCCCACAACGGCGAGGCGTCGACAGTCATCAGCATGGCCGCGACCACGAGGCAGGCAAACAGGCCCTTCCAGGAGTTTGGCGGGCCACCATCTGGGCGGCACACGACCGCGCGCACGGTGGTGCCGTAGCGCGTCTCTTCGAAGCGAAGTTCGCCCCAGAAATCGTGGTTCACCTCGTTGCGCGGTCGGATCTCAAGCGCGCCATTCGACGGCGAGATCGGAAAGGACTGCTCGCCGGCTTCTCGGATGAAAAGGTCGCGAACTCGGTCCACGGGGGCCTTGACCCACCTAGCCAGGACGATTCGACGCTCGGGAATACGCGAAAGGAACACAGCAACCTCAGGAGACAACAAGGTAGACACCAAAACGCCTCGATGGTGCCGAAGATCGAAAGGGATTAGTCGGACCCCTCCGGAGGGTCTGAATGGCTCGTGTTGAAGTCCATGGTGCAGACGTCAGTGAAGGCAAGATCGAGCAGCTTCGAGTGGGCATGCACAACTTGCCTGCGCGGACGATCGATCGCGCCACCGCCATGTCCTGGCTCAAGGACGGCCACAGCTTCATCACCCGCAGTGGCGCCGCCCTGCAGCTCGTCGAAGTCATCAATGGCGGCGACGAGCCAAGCTGGTACATCCGCATCGACAATGCTGCGTCCACAGAAGACGCCGTTGGCGACCTGCCAGCAGTCAACAAGGCCGGCGTCTGACCGGCCTCGTCCTCGCACTTCTGCTTGCGACGGGCTGCCCCAAAGGCGGCGCCCCCGCCTTCAGCGAAGACGACCTGCGCGAGGCTCCTCGCCTGCCTAGCCCTACGTCGGGCACCTATCTGCGTGTTCCCACGACTCCGGGCGATCCGGTGATCGCGACCGTGGTGGGCGACCTGCGCTGGGACGCCTCTTTGTCCGGGGCCGCAGCGGGTGTGGCGCTGGCGTCTGCGGTTGAAGGACCCGACGCCCTGCAGCGATGGCGGGTTCGCGAGGCGCTTTGGCGAGCCGGCTACCCCTACCCCGTGTACAGCGCAGCATTCTGGACCACCGAGTTCAACGCGCCTCCTCCCGCGGACCTCATCACTTGGGTGTCACAGCGAGACGAACGCGACGATCTGGGCGTCGTCCGCGCCCGTGGTGCCGAACAAGATCACTGGGTCGTGCTGGCCGCGCGTCCCCGTGTGTCCCTCGATGCGCTGCCGCGAACCCTGCCCGAAGGTGGCACGTTGGTGCTGCCGCCAAATCCCGGCTTCACTTGGGCTGCGGGCGATCCAGACGGCGCGGTCACCACTGGCCCGCTGGGTGGCGGCGCGCGAGTCCCCATGGCAACGGGCGGCGAATGGCTGCTGCAGATCCGCGATCCTGCGGGGGTGGCTGCCTCGGCGCTCGTCTACGTGGACATGCCCCTGCCCGAGGAACGACTGCTCGAGCCCGGGACCGCCGCCACTCCCGGCGATGCGGTGATGCACCAAATCGAACGCATCCGCGATCTGTGGGAGCTTCCGATGTTGGACACAGATCCGCTGCTCGAGGCGGCCGCCAAGGGCTGGCAAGACGATCCCGAGCGCGACCCAAATGGACTCACGGTGGGCTTAGGATTTGAAGGGACCCCCGTGTCGTGGCGCTGCAGCGCCGCCTCGGTGCCCGACTGTCTCGACCAAGTCGTGTGGGAGCCAGCCACTCGTGCGGCCTTCATCGACCCCGAACACACCAGCATCGGGCTGGCGATCACCACAGGAAATCGCATCGCAATCACAGGGTTCATCGGCACACCGCTGTCCCCGTGATAGCCTCGCTGCCGCAGGAGGTTCGGAACATGCCGGAAGGTGGAATCGGGCGCACAGAGGTGCTGATCGGGCTGGCCGTTATCGCGGTGCTCGCGCTCATCACATTGCCGCTCATGAGAGGCACAAGCAACGACGCCCTGCGCGCCGAAGTGCCGCTCAACGTCAACCAGATCCGCATCGCTGAGACGGAACAGAAAGAGGCTTTCGGGGACTACCTGAGCGCCGAAGCTGCGCCGCGCAAGCCCGAAGCGGTCAATGCGACTCCAGTGAAGTGGGAAGCCACCCGTGGCTTCAAGAAGCTCTCCTGGGACCCCGAGAACCGCGAAGAGGTCTACGGCTCCTACTCGGTGGCAGCGACCGCCGATGGCTTCACAGTCAAGGGAACCTGCGACACCGACGGTGACGGCCGACGCGCCAACTTCACGGCGTCGTCCTCCGAAGACGGTGCCGCCAAGATGACCAGCGCTGAGGATGTCTACTAGCCACCGCTGGTGGGTGGTCGTCGCGACGGGCCTTGTCCTGGCCCAGATCGCGCTGTCCCAAGTGGATCGAAGGTCGATGACCGGTGCCACGGCCATTGCCCCGCACCCTGCACCGCTGCGGCTGCTGAGCTTGGGCCACACCGGCACGGCGGCAACGCTGACGTGGATGGCCACGACGCTTCACTTCATCGCAGACGCCCCTGACCCCGCATGGATTCGCCGAGGCGTGCTGACCACAGGCGCCCTGGACCCGGACTGGGACACCGCCTGGGTGTACGGGGCCGTCATGCTGCTGTCCATCGGCGACGATCAGGGGCACCGGGATGTGCTCGAGGCGGCTGCCGAGGCTCGCCCTGCTCAGCCGTGGTACCCAGCAGCCCTGGCGATCAGCTTGTACGGCGCCCCTGGAAATGAGCGCGTCGCACTCGACTGGATGGAGCGAGCGGCACAACTGCCCGCCGCCACGCCCTTGCACTCGGCCATCGCAGCCAACTGGCGCCGCGATTGGGAGACACCATGAAGGTCG
>CAYYHT010000323.1:0-8478 GCA_964471355.1 uncultured Enterobacteriaceae bacterium | reverse complement strand
CCGACCCGCGACCGCCCGTGCTGCGCCATGCCTTTGACGCATTGGACGTGGCAGTGGATGTGCTGGGAGGCGTGCTCGCCATCGGACGGGTGCACGGGCTGACCTACATCTTCCGCTGGGACTCGATGTCGACAAAGGCCGAAGCGGTGCTGTTCTATACCCAGGAGCACATCGACAATGCGCGCTTTCAACACGCCGCCGCGGCCGTCGTCTACACCGTCGGCAACGACGTGTGCACCCGACTGGTGGCGGGCAATCGCGAAGTGTTCCGAGCACAAGGAGATGTGCGCGCAGACCGCATGACCACGTCTCGCTCCGCGGCTGTCGTGCTGGGAGCCTACTACTCGGACTTGTGGCTGGACCGCGTTGACGAGAGGCCAGGACTCGCTCGGCTGCTGGGCGAGGTGGCCCGCACCAGCGTTCAAGGGGGCGGCATGCCCAGCTTGTCCGCGGACGGCACACGCTTGATCACAGCCGCCTGGAGGGTGGTCCGGGTCCATGCCGTTGAAGGCCATGAGGTCACCCAACTGGCCATCCATCACGTGCAGCACCGGGTCATAGCGGCCCTCCCCGGGCCCGATGGCCGGATAGCGATGTTGCTGTTCAACGGTGAGCTGTGGCTGCTGGACGGGGACGGAGGCAAGCTGAGCGTGCAGGTGACCACACCGAGAGCGGACTCGCTGTGCTGGTCTGCTGATGGAACGATGGTCGGGGTTCGCCGGGGGCGACAGGTCACGGTCGTTTCTGTTTGAGCCCCATCGCTCCGTCGCGAACCGCCGCCTCTTCGGCATCGTCGTGCAGGTGATTGTCGGCGAAGTACAGAATGCGTTCGAGCAGCCACTGCAGGTCTGAGCGACGCATGAACGCGATGTCCTGCCATCGCCGAACCGTGCCGTCCCGCAGCATGAAGACGAGGTCCTGGTCGTCGAGGGTCACCGCTCGCAGCTGAGTCCAGCGCAGGGACCCGTCGGCCCAGGTCACCCCATCCATCGTCAGGTGCAGGCGGGCATAGAGCACGCGATGGTCTGGCTCTTTGCCATAGACCCAGCGCTCTAGCCAGTTGCGCCCCACGGACAGGTCGACGCGCTCGCACAAGAAGAGCACCTCCTCGTCGTGCGTGAGCTTGACGGGGACGGGTGGGCGAAATGCGAACGGGACGTCGCCGTCGATGACGTCGGGGTTGTGGCCGCTGTCTAGGGCAATCCAGCGCTCAATCTCAAGCAGGCTCTGCTCGTCGTCGTTCTTGATGAGGGCCCTCACGACCGTCAGACCGCCCCCCGCGTGGAAGGAGGAGTCGTACTCCAAGTAGGCTCGGTTGCCGTCTTTGGACTGCTCGATGCCCAAGGACAGGCCCGTCAGCTCGCCGAGGTCAAACGACTGTTTTCCCACCACCAGTCGGTCCCCGAGCGCGACCACATCCTGGTCGCCGATGAGGTAGGTGCTCACGAACCCTCCTCGATGCGCCGCATGGCGCTGTCGAACTGCGCCGCCTCTTGCCGAATGCGCTCCGCATCCTCGCCCTTCCACTCGGCGATGCGCTCGTTGAGGTGATCGACGAGCCAGTCCAGGTCTTCGCCCCGCAGCACGGTGATCTGTGGCCACCGGCTGACGTCGCCTTTGGAATCGACTAGCAACAGTGTCCTGTCCTCGCGCCGGACCCCCATCAGTTCCGACCATAACCAGCTGCCCGCCGGGCTCTCGAGGCGATGCGGGGTCAGGTTGACCAGCTCCTCCCGGCCCCCTTCGAGCTGAAAGACCTCGGCCGGATTTCGGCCCGACTTTAACCCCGTCCACAGAGCCCGAAAGAACTGCCGCCCATCGTCGAGACTCACGTTGCCGCCCCAATTGGCCTGAACCCGCAGCACTTGAGTGTCTGGGGACCCGGCATGGCTGCGAAAGGAGTAGGGCACCTCGGATTGCAAGCCCTCGGGGTCGGCGCCGTGGAGCTGCAGCAGGTGCGTCTGCACCGCCAGCATCACCTCTTCCGAGACGGGCTCGAGCTGGACCCTCCGTTTGTCGCTGCCAATCAACTTGAGCACGAGCACCGTCGCTCCCGTGACCCCCGTGATGACCTCTGCGGATCCCACGTACTCCCAAGAAACGAGCACGCCGTCGACCTCCAGTCCTCGCTCGACGACGACTGCTGTGCTCATCCCTTCTCCCCACCTCGGCAATGCCGTATCATCGCCGACCTTGCGCCCAGACGGGCGGCAAATTGGAGGCTCTCAATGTCGATTTTGATCCGCGGCGGCACCGTCGTGACCGCAGAAGGCGAGTTCCGCGCTGACGTTCTGGTACAGGGCGAGACCATCGCCGCCGTCGGCCCAGACCTCGACGCACCCGCCGGCGCGCGCGTGATCGACGCTGGTGGTTCATACGTGATGCCCGGAGGCATTGACCCGCACACGCACATGGAGCTCCCGTTCATGGGAACGGTTGCGAGCGAGGACTTCTTCACGGGAACCTCCGCAGCCGCAGCCGGCGGCACGACCACGTGCATCGACTTCGTCATTCCCGGAAACGGCCAAGACGTGATGGAAGCCTGGCGGGACTGGAACAGCTGGGCCGAAAAGGCCGCGTGCGACTACAGCTTCCACGTCGCCATTACCTGGTGGGACCAAAGCGTAAAGGACGCGATGCACGAGCTGGTCGCCAACCACGGCGTCAACAGCTTCAAGCACTTCATGGCCTACAAGGGCGCGTTCATGTGCGACGACGAGATCCTCGTCAACTCGTTCCTGACCTGCAAAGAGCTCGGCGCTCTGTGCACCCTGCACTGCGAAAACGGCGAGCTGGTGCACGTGCTTCAGCAGCAGATCTTCGACAAGGGCATCCATGGACCCGAAGGACATCCCATGTCCCGTCCCCCCGAGGTCGAGGGCGAGGCCGCCAACCGCGCCATCCGCATCGCCGAGGTCCTGGGCGTGCCCGTCTATATCGTGCACACCAGCTGCATCGATGCCCTCGAAGCCGTCACCCGTGCCCGTCTCGAGGGCCAGATCGTGTTCGCAGAGGCCCTGTGTCAGCACCTGCTCATCGACGACTCGGTCTACCGCGACACCGACTGGAACCGCGCCGCTTACCACGTCATGAGCCCGCCCTTCCGGCCTCCCGAGCACCAAGCGGCACTCTGGAAGGGACTGCAGAGCGGCATGCTGCAGACGACCGCCACCGACCATTGCTGCTTCTGCACGCCCCAGAAACAGGCAGGGCTCGACGACTTCCGCAAGATTCCGAACGGCACCAATGGCATCGAAGACCGCATGACGCTGCTGTGGCACCACGGCGTGCGCACCGGGCGCCTGACCCCGTCCGAGTACGTGGCCATCACGTCGACCAACGCCGCCAAGATCTTCAACATGTTCCCGAAGAAGGGCGCCATCATGCCCGGGGCCGACGCGGACATCCTGATTCTGGACCCGACCAAGACGCGCACCATCAGCGTCGAAGAGCACCACCAGAACATCGACTACAACATCTACGAAGGCTGGGAGACCATCGGCAACCCCGCCATCACCCTGTCCCGTGGTCAGGTCGTGTGGGAGAACGACGAGCTCAAGACCGTCCGCGGCGCGGGCAAGTACGTCAAGCGCGCTCCGTTCGCGAAGTACTGGGATGCTCAGCGCAAGCGCAACGTCGCCGCCGAGCCGACCAAGGTCGAGCGTCAGGCACCCGCCACGGCAAAGTAGAACCCGCAGCCCTCGGGAAGCTCCGACCGGGCATCCCGAGGCAGGCTCCTAGACCTTTAGCAGTGCGCCGCCGTACTTGGCCAGCAGCAGGTCATGGGTGACGAGGGTCAGCCGCTCGACGGCCGCTTGGGCGACGAGCATGCGGTCGAAGGGGTCGGCATGCACCGCCGGAAGGCCCACAGCGGCCTCGGCGTGGGCACCCGTGATCGGCAGCTCGTCAAAGTGATTCGCCGCCAGCACGCCTGTCAGCGGACCCGGCAGTACGAGCTTTCCTAGCGAGGACTTGAGCGCGAGCTCCCACACCGTGGCCGCGCTGACATAGACCATCGGCGCCGCAATGACGATGTCGCGCACCGGAGCGAGCCGCGCATCATCGTCGAGCCACCACAGCAGCACATGGCTGTCGAGAAGCAGCCTCACCCGCCGCGGCCCTGCAGTGCCGCGAGCAGCTCGGCGGGCAACGGGTCGTCGAAGTCATCTGCGATCTGAATGCGCCCGCGCCATTGACCTGGGTGACGGGTCTTTGGCTCGATCGGAACGAGTCGTGCCATCGGCCGACCAGCCTTGGCAATGACAATCTCGTCGCCGGCAGCGGCCTGTTCGACCAGCCGCGACAACTGGGTCTTGGCTTCGTACAGGTTGACTTGTCTGGCCATAGACACCCTATAACCAGGTTGGTCAAGTTGGTCTAGGTTCAGGCCTACCCATCGAGCGAACGCGACAGTAAACGGCCAATTACACTGGTAGAACCATGATATGTAGAGGGCATTGACACAAGCCAGGCACCAATGATGGCGACCCTAGGCTGCCAATCTGTGAATGAGGCGCCGTAACGGGGTAATAGGCCCACGCTCGACGTCCGATGCCGCCGGTGACCGGGACCATGGCGGGGCCGAGTACCAAGTGTGGTGAGAGCAGCGACCCATGTCCGACGTCCATTACAGAGTCGAGAACCCTGACCCAGGGCTGATCAACGACGATATCAAGCCGGCTTCGGCCGAAGAACGACACTGGTCGGTCATGAACATGGCCAGCCTGTGGGTCGGCATGGTCGTCTGTGTGCCCACCTACACCCTCGCCGCCGGTCTGTTGGACCAGGGCATGAGCTGGTGGCAGGCGGTGTTCACCATCATGGTCGGCAACGTTGTTGTGCTCATCCCCATGCTGCTCAACGGCCACGCCGGCACCAAGTACGGCGTGCCCTTTCCCGTGCTGGCCAGGGCCAGCTTTGGCATCAACGGTGCCCACATTCCCTCCATGCTGCGTGCGCTCGTCGCCTGTGGCTGGTTCGGCATCCAGACCTGGTTCGGCGGCTTCGCCATCTACCAGCTGGTCAACGCACTCTTTGCCAAGAGTGCCACGACATTCGACGGCGCCAAGGCGCTGGCTTGGGGCCATACCGACTTCATCAAGACGCTCTATGCAGAGGTCCCTGGCGCTTCCGAACTGATCGCCAAGTCCGACTGGAACGCGGTCATCGCGCTCAAGCCCGGCCTGGTCTCATCGTTCGAGGTCGGCGTGCTCGAGGGCGCCAAGCTGCCGTTCGTCGGCATCAACACCTTCGAGTTGGTCTGCTTCTTTGTCTTCTGGCTGATTCAGATCGCCATCATCTACACGGGCGTCGAGAGCATTCGCGTGCTCGAGACCCTGGCGGCTCCCTTCCTCATCGGCATTGGCTTTGTGCTGCTGGGCTGGGCCTACATCAAGTCGGGCTCGGTCGCTGCCGAGATGGTCGCAGCGGGCTTCCCCGAGTACGCAGACCGCGGCGGCTTCGGATCCATGCTGGCCATGCAGGGCGACTTCGGCGTCGGCGGCAAGAAGGAGGGTCAGTTCTTCTGGACCTTCGTGCCCGCCCTCACCGCGATGGTCGGATTCTGGGCGACCTTGTCCCTGAACATCCCGGACTTCACCCGCTACGCCAAGTCTCAAAAGGACCAGATGCTGGGCCAGGCGATTGGCCTGCCCACCACGATGACGCTGTTTGCGTTCATCAGCGTCGCAGTGACCGGAGCGACCACCGTCATCTTCGCCGACCCCGTGACCGGCGCACTCGCGGCTCCCGTCTGGGACCCCACGGTGCTCGCTGGCAAGATCGGCGGCGGCATGACCATTGTCGTGTCGCTGTTCATGCTGGCTGTGGCCACGCTGTCCACCAACATCGCCGCCAACGTGGTCTCTCCGGCCAACGCGCTCATCAACCTGAATCCGCAGCGCTTCACCTTCCAGCTCGGCGGCTACATCACCGCGGCCATCGGCTTTGCGATCATGCCCTGGAAGCTGATTGCCAGCACCGGCGGCTACATCTTCACCTGGCTGGTCGGCTACTCCGCGCTGCTCGGACCCATCGTGGGCATCCTCATCGTCGACTACTTCGTGCTTCGCAAGACCGAGCTGGACATCGAGGGGCTGTACAAGCGCCAGGGGCCCTACACCTACACCAGCGGCTTCAACCCAGCGGCCATCATCGCGCTGGTGCTGGCGGTCATTCCCAACGTGCCGGGCTTCCTGCACCAAGCGGGTCTGTTCGGTGACGGCGTCGTCCCCGTCATCTTCGATACCATCTACCTCTACGCGTGGTTCGTGGGCTTTGGCATCGCCTCGGCGATCTACCTCGTCCTGATGAACGCCATGCCTCACAACTCCATTGGCAACAAGTCGACCCCTGTGTCGACTACCCCCCCTTCACCGTCCGCTGCCGGCGGCACAGAGAGCTCGTCATGATCCCGAATTTCACCGCGACCAACTACGACTTCACCGAGTACACCAAGGCTCGCAACCTCATCGGCAACGAGTGGCGGGACAGCAAGTCCGGCATCGCCGACCTCGACGTCATCAACCCTCGCTACGGCAAGGCGATGTCGACTGTCACCATGAGCGACGCCGACGATGTGGCGGCGGCTGTGGCGGCTGCACAGGCGGCCCTGCCCGCATGGAAGGCCCTGCCCATTCGCGAGCGTGCCCAGGTCATGTACCGCGCCAAGGCCATCATGGAGCGCGACCTCGAAGAGCTGACGTGGCTGACCAGTCACGAGAACGGCAAGATCTACAGCGAGGCCAAGGCCGAGGTGCTCAAGGGCATCGAGTGTGTCGAATACGGCTGCTCGCTTCCCAACTTGGCCGCGGGCAACCAGCTCGAAGTCAGCCGTGGCGTGCGCTGTGAGCAGGTCTTCGCACCGCTTGGTGTGGTCGCCGGCGTGACCCCCTTCAACTTCCCATTCATGGTGCCCCTGTGGATGATGCCGCAGGCCCTGACCGGCGGAAATGCGTTCATCCTCAAGCCGTCCGAGCAGGTCCCCTTGACCACGCTGCGCCTCGCTGAGATCTTCAAAGAGGCTGGGCTGCCAGAGGGCATCTTCCAGATCGTGCAGGGTGGCCGCGCCGCTGTCGAAGCACTGTGCGACAACGAGGACATCAAGGCCTTGGCCTTTGTCGGCTCGACCCGGGTGGCCAAGCTGGTCTACGCACGCGGCTCCATCACCGGCAAGAAGATGCTGTGCCTGGGCGGCGCCAAGAACCACCTCATCGTGGTGCCCGACGCCGACCTGCAGCTGACCGCACAGAACGTGATGGCCAGCTTCACCGGTTGCGCCGGACAGCGCTGCATGGCCGCCTCGGTCATGGTGGCCGTGGGCGATGTGCAGCACATCATCGACGAAGTGGCTCGCCAAGCCGGCGAGATGGTCACCGGAACCACCATGGGACCGCTGACCAACTCCATCAGCATCGATCGCATCACTGGCTACATCGACGAGGCCGAAAAGGCTGGCGCCAAGGTGCTTGTCGACGGACGCGGCGACACCGCAGACGAAGGCGGCTACTGGATTGGCCCGACTCTCATCGACAACGTGACTCGCGAGATGCCCGCTGGCCGAGAAGAGATCTTCGGCCCGGTGCTGTCCATCATCCACGTCGACACGGTCGACGAGGCCATCGCGCTCGAGAACAGCAACCCGTACGGCAACGCCAGCGCGGTCTACACGACCAGCGGTGATGTGGCCCGCAAGGTGATGAACGGGGTCGATGCCGGCATGTGCGGCGTCAACATCGGTGTGCCTGTGCCGCGCGAGCCGTTTGGCTTTGGCGGCTGGAACGACTCCAAGTTCGGCAATGGCAACATCACCGGCTGGGACGGCTTCCGGTTCTGGACGCGTCCTCGCAAGATCACCAGCAAGTGGGCCATCCAGAAAGACGCGAACTGGATGAGCTAGTTTTCAGGGTGTCATTGAGCTGTAAGTCGGCTGACAGAGCGAGGTAATGGGGAGAGCGACTCGCTCTCTCTACAGTTGAAGGGTGCCAAGGAGCTCCCAATGACCGTCATCGCAACCCTGCTGCTGACCATGCCCACCGCCCTCGCCAATCCGTGGACTGGCGAGCCCGACGCGGACGGGGACGGCATCCACTCGGCCTTTGACGCGTGCCCCTACGAGGCCGAAGACATGGACGGCTACCAGGATGACGACGGCTGTCCCGAGGCGACTCGGGTGCTGTTTGTATTCACCGATAGCGACGGGACCGCATTGCAGCCGACGGCAAGCATCGAGGGCTTTGGCCCGCTGCCGAACCGTCGCCTGCTGCCGGTCGGTCTGGACACCGGCTCGTACACCGTGGAGGCGCGCCTGGAGGGCTTCGAGCCACTCAATGCCTCGATTGCCGTGCCCGGTGGCCATACTCACCGCGTGGCGCTCGTGCTGCGGCCGCTAGGGGACGTGGCGTTGCTGGACTAGGCGGAGGGGGGGTCTGGACTAGGCGGAGGGGGGGTCAGGATCCTCCTACTCCTATTCGGCCGTCC
>CAYYHT010000322.1:0-8501 GCA_964471355.1 uncultured Enterobacteriaceae bacterium | reverse complement strand
CAACGGCTTGCACCTCGCCGGCGTCAAGAACGTCAGCGTGCGCGGCCTAGAGATCGCGAACACCTCCGATGGTGACGTTGACTCGGTCGTCGAGGGCCACGGCATCTACATCGACAACTCGATGGTCACCATGGACGGAACCTTCTTGGGAGCCGCGGGCACCATCGGAACGACGTCCGGCAACGGCATTCTGGTCACGGGAGCCGACACTGTGTTCACCGCACAGAACCTGGCCATCTCGGCGAATCAGCTCGACGGTGTGTCCGCCGGCAAGAGTCTGGTCTGGCTAAATCCTGCCACCGACCCAGTAACGGACGTGAGCGAGGAGCTAATCTGGCACGGAAGCGCGACTCTCACCCGCATCAGCACCTACACCGGCGATCTCGCCATCGGCGATTGGATCCGCCTCGACGGCGACGGGCCGTTCTTCGAAGTTCTCGACATCGTCGTCGACACTCTAGCCACAACGATCACAGTGACCATCGACGACCGGGGGCTCACAGTTCCCACAAGCGACTCCGCCAGCCCTGAGGCCACTGAAAAGGTAGCGGCTGCGGCTGTGACGCTCTCGCTGACCGACGTGGTCGTGTCCGGCGCGGCCCAGGACGGGTTGGCTGTCTACGCCGGTGACTTCACCTTCAGTGGCGTGACCTCAACGGGTGCAGGTGGCTACGGCATGCGCTGCGTCGCCGAGCCGCCAGCCGCACTTCCCGCGGCGACCTTTGCGGCCAGCTGCGACGTGACGGCAGACGGAGCCAGCGGTGCATCGCTCGGCTGTGAGCTGTGCATCCCCTAGTCAGTCCACCCGCGCGTCCAGGACCAGGCGACCAGAGCGATGAACCCTGACCTCAATCGGCTCAGCGGGCGCATCGATGTACCGCCAGAGCACCCCTATGGGTTGGTTGCGCTCGGTCATGCGGTATGGAATCGCGTCGGCGCGATCGAGCGTTGGGGTGGTGTCTACGCGGTCCCCATGGCCGACATGCACGACCAGTTCGGTGCCCAGACGCCGCGCTGAAGGACTCGGGTGAGCGGCCGCGAGTTCTTGAGGCGTCTTGAGGCTGATCGGCCGAAGGTCTATAGGCATAGGCTTGTCTGGAGGAGCCGTCAGCTCAAGCGAAAATCCGGCAACGGCTACCCGACGCTCGCCGGCCCAGACGTGCAAGGGGCCCATCTCGAAGGTGCCCTTGCCCGCCGCCCTAAAGGTATAGGTGATGTCGCGGAAGAGCCCAGAGGTGCTCGGGGCTTCGTTCTCGGCGACCCGCAGCAACTCGACGGGACCCGACAGCTTTTCGGCGGTGATGCCAATGGGACCGGTTCCCGCCCCGCCAATGCGGAAGCGAACCGGAAACTCTGTGCCCCAAAACACCGAAGCCGGGGGATGTTCCACGCCGACATTCAAGGCGGCCAGCGGCAGAAATGAGAACTCGGGAGTGCCCAGTACAGCCTCGAAATCGGGATCGAGGTTGACCTCTCTCGACCGTCGGGCACCGTCGTCGATGGCTTGTTTCAGGTCTTCGGCCGCCGCTTCATTCTCGCCGAGTCTGACCAAGTACGATGCGCGGTTGTAGCGCGCCTCTGCGTATCCAGGGTGGGAATCCAACACCTCGTCGAGAACCTCGACGGCGGCTTCGGTCTCGCCCTGCTCGGCCAGTGCCATCGCCTCCCACGAGGCGAGCACAGGATCATCCGGGCGATGGCTACGCGCTTTGGCGAAAGCGGCCTGGGCGCTCTCGGGCTCACCGGCCTCAAGCAAGCGCTCGCCCTCCTCCCAGGCATCGAGTGCATCTTTGTAGGGCTTGAGCTCGGGGTCAGCGGCACCACCGCAGCCCATCAGCACCGCCAGCAAGAGGGTCATGGAACCCTCGCAATCACACCAGCGAGGCGCCCGGCGGCCGGACCATCTCGTCGGTATGAGTAGAAGCGCGTCTGGGTCAGGGTACAAGCTCCAACGTGTTCAACATGTGCGACACCAGCTCGGCTGAGTTGTGCCCCGACCACAGCGCCTAGGTCCACATGGGGGCGTCCTCTTTTCCCCGGCCGGACAAACACGCTCTGCGGAACCCCGCTGCTCGCCAACCCCTCGACCACCTCGGGGCCGACCTCGTAGGCGGCACCAGAGATGTGGGGTCCGACGCTGGCGACGACACTCTCCGCAGGATCGCCGGTCAATTCACAGAGGGCGCGCACCGCGACTCCAATGATGTCCAGCGCGGCTCCCCGCCAGCCCGAATGCACAGCCCCAATTCCGCCTGGACTCGCCAACAAGATGGGCACGCAGTCTGCCACCCGGACGGCCAGCACCAACCCCGTTTGGTCCGTGATGACTGCATCGGCCTGGCCAAGCGTAGCTAGCGGCCCCGACGGACCGGTGGCCACCACGACCCGCGCACCGTGAACTTGGCTGACCAGCGCCACATCGTCTGCGCTGAATCGTGAATCGAGCTGCCGCGTCACCCGACCCCAGTTCTCGCGCAGCGTCATCTCGGCTTCATCGGGCCTTTTCGCGAGGTTGAGCGTGGAATGGGTTCCTTGCGAGACGCCGCCTTCGCGGGTTGTAAACCCGTGCACGACGCCCGGAATGGAGCGCATATGTTCAGTGGAAAGCAGAGGCAGGAACACCGTTGTTGACACCATCCGGGGCCGATTCTACCCTGGCACTCGTGATGAAAGGCCACCACATTCCCGCTGTAGCCCTTGCCCTGTGCATGACCACTGCATGCGCGCCAGAGATCCTGTCGGACTACGCCCTCATCATCGATCCGCGGATCCCCGAAAACCTCGACCCTTTCGGACGATTTCCGCACGTCAAGCTCGTCTTCTTCGACGAGACCGGCACCACCATCGAGTACCTGGACCAGACGATCACATCGTCGGTCGGACGCCGCGATTTCGGCCCTCTGGACGGCACCCGCATCGGCTTGATGCTCGAAGCGACCGGCGGCGACGAGAACCTGTACAACGCGCCCTTCCTCATTGCCTATGGCGAGGTCGGCCCGTTCTCGCTTGGCACAGGGCTCGAGACCGTCGAAGTCACCGTGCTGTTGCCAAACTTCGGCGAAGTGGGCGATCTGGGCACTCTGTCAGAGTCCTTCTTCCTGGCCGACTCCGTGCTCACCAGCTCTGGCGACGTCCTTCTCTTTGGAGGAGCGCCATCGTTCGATGCTGACAGCAAGAGTGACCGCATGTGGAAGCTCACGGACCTCGACGCAGGGGACTGGTCCTTCACCAGCATCGGGTCCCTGCCCGAGGAAGGTGTTCGACAGTCCGCGACAGTGGTGCAAACCGACGCCGGCGAGCTCATCTTCGTGGCCGGCGGCCAGGCGACGGTGGAATCCACCCTCGGCAGCTCCAAGGCCCTGTTGGTGGACCCCGAAGACGGGACAATCACTTGGGAGAGCGGGGCTACTGACAAGCTCGGCGAGGGGCGTGGCGGGCACATCGCCATCGCCATGAACGACGGCAAGGTCTTGCTTGTCGGCGGCTATGACGAATCTGGAATGGCCCTGGACCAAGCGACCTACGAGCTGTTCGACCCAAACACCACGACCACCGACTACCAGAACGACGACTACATCCTGATGTCCCCATCACTGGGCACCGCCGGGGTGTCCTTGGGCACGGATGGTGCGCTTGTCTGCGGCGGCGCCACCCATGACCTGACGACGGACTGGGTCGAGACCCCTTCGGACGCGTGCCGCCGCATCACCGTCGCGGGTGACTTGCGCGACGTTGCTTCGATGCCGACGGCCGTTCAGGCACACGCCATGGCCCTGCTCGGTGACGGACGAGTGTTGGTCACGGGCGGCATCACCCAGACCATCACCCACACGGGCAGCGAGACGGCGGTTGCCCCAGCCATTGCCGACGCCTGGATCTACGATCCGAACGATGACAGCTGGTCCACCATCACCCCCATGAGTGAGGCGCGCGCACATCACCGCGCCATCTCGACCCCAGACGGACGCGTTGTCATTGTCGGTGGCAGCGCTGAGGGCTCCGAATGGAGCAACTACGGACTGCAGGTCGACACCACCGAGATCTACGACCCCAGCACCGACTCGTGGCAGACCATGTCCGCGAATGCCAAAGGCACCGGCGCAGGCGCGCACCCGATTGTGGCGGAGCATCCCCAGCACGGCGCGGTCGTGGTCTCCGGCATCAACCGAGGCCGTGTGGGCGGCACCGAATACGGAATCATCGGCTTCGGTCCGACCCTCTAGCGGTACAGCGCCGCAGCTAGGCGCAGTACCCCCGCGGGCACAAGACGATCGACAGACTCACCAGCGGCAAGGCGCCGACGCACGTCCGTCGACGACACCCCCGGAAACGAGGGCACTCCAGCAATCTCGCGGTACCCCGCTCGACCGGCGATGATGGGCCTATAGTCCCGTTCGATGCGGTCCCAGTCCTTCCAGCTGTCCGTGTCGTCGAGGGTGTCCGAGCCGCAGATCAGGTGAAACTGATGTTCGGGGTGACGACGAGCGAGCTCGTCGAGGGTATCGATGGTGTAGCTGGGAGACGGCAGATCGCGCTCCAGGGGATCTACGCGCGCCCCGGCTCCCAGGGCCGCACACACTTCTCTCAGCATCGCCATTCGGTCCTCAAACGGTGCCAATTGTTTGCTGAACGCATGGGCGAAGGTCGGCATCAGCCAGACCTCGTCGGCCTGTTCGGTCCACAGGACCCAGCTGGCCACCATCGCGTGCCCAACATGAGGGGGATTGAAGCTGCCGCCGTATACACCGATGCGCATGGACGCATGTTACTCCTCGGTCATGCGCATTGGCGTCTTCGACTCCGGAATTGGCGGCCTGACGGTCCTCGCAGAGCTACAGCGCGCTCTGCCTGCCCACGACTTGCTCTACTTGGGAGACACCGCACGGGTGCCCTATGGCACCAGGTCTCCCGTGACAGTCGTGCGCTACTCCCTGCGCGTGGCCAGCTACCTCGCTGATCATGGCGCCGAAGCCATCGTCGTGGCCTGCAACACCGCCACGACCTGGGCTCTGCCTGCCCTGCAACAAGCGGGAGAACGGGCCGGCATTCCGGTGTTTGGCGTTGTCGAGCCGGGCGTGACGGCGGCTCTAAAGGCCCACAAGACAGGCTCCATCGCCATTTTGGGCACAGAAGGCACCATTCGGGGCGGCGCCTACCAACGCTGCCTTGCTGATCGCGCTCCGCAAGTCCCCCTGCAAGCAGTTGCCTGTCCTCTCCTCGTGCCCCTTGCCGAAGAGGGCTGGCTCGATGGCGACGTGCCACGGCTGATCGCCGAGCGATATGTCGGCCACCTTCGCGGACAGGTAGACACAGCGATTCTGGGCTGCACTCACTACCCGCTTCTGGCACCGGTCCTCGCCCAGGTGCTGCCCGGGGTGACGCTGGTTGACTCGGCGAGTGCGACGGCCACCGCGGTCCGCGACGCTCTCGGTCCCGGGTCCACCAAGGGAGACTGCCGGTTTCTGGTCACAGACCACCAGGACCGCTTCATCCGAGTCGGTGAACACTTCTTTGGGGTCAAACCCAGCCCCGTCGAGTGGGTGGACTTGCCCGCAGCAAGCGGTGCATTTGCCCAGGCCATGCCGGAACCGGACAACGAGCCCGAGGGTCTGTAGACGCTCAGGGGCATAATGCACGCATGAGCACTTCTCCGACACGCGCCACACTGCTGGTGGGCGGCCTCTTCCTCGCCGGACTGTTCGCGGGCGCCCTCACCGGTACTGCCGCCGCGGACCGGGCAACGGACCCGTACGCGGGGTTGGACCTGTTCGCCAGGGTTCTGACCCTCGCCGAGGACAAGTTCGTCGATGAGATCGAGCACGAGGTACTCGTCGAAGCCGCCGTGCGCGGCATCATGGAGGAACTCGACGACCACTCGCGCTACCTCGATGCCGATGAATACGCCGCATTCAAGGACGATACCAACGGCAACTACGAGGGCATTGGGGTCGAAGTCCGACGCATTCCCGAGGGCGTCTTGGTGTCGCGTGTCTTGCCGGGCGGTCCTGCCGAACGGGACGGACTGTTGGCCCAAGACCGCATCATCGCGGTGGATGGCCATGACCTCGCGGGCGCGACCCTCGACGAGGTCGCGTCCAAGCTGAAGGGACCTCGTGGCGATGCCGTCACCGTCACAGTCGTGCGGGAGGGGTGGGACGACCCCCGAGACATCGACACCGTGCGCGACCGCATCCACACCCCGGCCGTCTCCGGCGAGAAGCTAGGAAATATCAGCTACATCCGCCTGATTAGCTTTCAAGATGACAGCGCCAAGGCCGTCGAGAAGGAGTACCGAGCGCACGCCAAAGAGGGCGACATCAAGGGGCTGGTATTGGACTTGCGCGACAACCCAGGAGGCTTGCTCGACCAGGCCGTCGCAGTCACAGACTTGTTCATCGACACTGGGCGCATCGTATCGACGCGCAGTCGGGTCGAGGGCGAGCAGACGTTCGATGCGACGGTCGGGGGCATCAGCACCGAGCTTCCGCTGGTCGTACTCATCAACGGCATGAGCGCATCGGCGTCCGAGATCGTCGCGGGCGCCATTCAAGACCGAGACCGAGGAGCACTGGTCGGGACTCATAGCTACGGCAAAGGCAGCGTGCAGACGTTGTTCGAGAACCGGGACAGCACCGCCGTCAAATTGACTGTCGGCCGCTACTACACCCCGTCGGGGGAAGCCGTGACCACAAAAGAAGGCCGCAAGCCCGATCACGAGGTCCCCTACCCTACCGAGCCAACCAAACTCGACCTGCTCAACACCGCCATCGCGGAGCTACAAGTGCCGCAAGAACAACGGGACGAGCTGCTCGCTCTGACCGATTCCTTCAAGGAGCGCGGCGAGCGGGACGTGTTGATCGAATGGGACAAGTCCGCGGCAGAGCGCCTGCTGGACGATCCGCAGCTTCGACTGGCTTTCGAGCTCGTTGGAGGCGACGTGCCCCAGCTAGCCGATGATGTCTCCGACGAGGTCGTGGTCCCCAGCCCCAGTGATGAGTAGGGGACGAATTTGGCCAATGGCGACGTCGTCCGTGGCCTTGCCGATGAACACCTGGCCATCGACATCCGGGGCCTGCTGCTCGGTGCGTCCACGCAGCACGAGGTCTGATTCTTTGCTGTGGCCTTCGATCAACACGGGAACGACCTGACCGATCATGGCCTGGAGTTTGTCGGCGCTGATGGCCGCTTGGATTCGCATCAGTTCCTCCTGGCGTTCCTGCTTGACCTCGTCGGGCAGCTGACCATCAAGGAGTGCGCCTGGAGTGCCGTCTTCGGGGAAGTACGTGAACACACCGACGTGGTCGAAGCGCTGCTGCTCGACAAAGTCGCACAGCTCGATGAAGTCCGAGTCCGTCTCGCCAGGAAAGCCCACGATGAAGGTGGTGCGAATCGCAATGTCAGGGACGGCCCCTCGGACCCGGTCGAGAATTCGGTCCTGACCGGCGCGGGTCACGCCACGCTTCATGGCCTTGAGCATGCTGCCTGACGCGTGCTGGAGGGGAATATCGAGGTAGCGGCACACCTTGGGCTCGTCGCGAAGGGCCTCGAGCAAGCCCTCGGGCAGTCCGTGGGGATAGGCATAGTGCAAACGAAGCCACTCGATGCCATTGACTTTGGCCAAGGCTCTCAACAACCCACCAAGTCCGCTGCCATCGCGCAGATCGCGACCGAATGCCGTTGAATCCTGACTGATCAGGTTCAGCTCGACAACGCCCTGGTCGGCCAGACGCTGCGCTTCGATGACGAGCGAGTCAATCGTGCGGCTGCGCAGACGTCCGCGCAGCTGCGGAATGATGCAGAAGGTGCACTTGTGGTCACAGCCTTCACTGATCTTGAGGTAGGCGCTCGACTGGGTCCAGGAGTTGACCCGCGGAGCCATCTCGTCGTGGATGTACATGGGTACGTCAATGTGACTGCGAGGCTGTGGTCCCTTGCGTGCCTCGAGTACTGCCCCGATGCGGTGGTACTCGCCGGTGCCGAGGAAGTGGTCGACTTCTGGCAGTTCGCCTTCGAGGCTAGTTCCGTAGCGCTGGACCATGCATCCAGTGACGATGAGCTTCTTGCAGCGACCTTCGCCGCCCTTGAGCTTGGCCATCTCGAGCACCGTATCGATGCTCTCTTCGGTCGCAGGCTGGATGAACGAACACGTGTTGACGATGATGACTTCAGCATCATCGGCCTCGTCCACGAACTCGTACTCTCGCCCCTGAAGGATGCCGACCATCACTTCGGAGTCGACCCGGTTCTTTGCGCAGCCCAGGCTAACGATGTGTACTTTGTCCATGGCAGGGCAGATAGCCCGGCGACGCCAAGCTCGCCGCTCTGGCAAGCGACCGACGACGCGACAACTGACGCTGAGGCGGGGTTGAGCGCTGGCTAGGAGCTAGCAGGGAAGCTTGCTCTGCAAGCGACCGACGACGCGACAACGCCATCGCCCAACCCCCGAACGCTGAGGCGGGGTTGAGCGCTGGCTAGGAGCTAGCAGGGAAGCTTGCTCTGCA
>CAYYHT010000321.1:0-8515 GCA_964471355.1 uncultured Enterobacteriaceae bacterium | reverse complement strand
GAGTTCACCCTGTCTCGGTGGGAGGTGGCCGCTGGTGTGATACAGATCGAAGAAGCGGGCGGGCGCGTCAGCGCGGTCGATGGGGGCAAGCTCGATCGGGCAGAGCCGTCTCCTCTGGCCACCAACGGGCACCTGCATGACGCCATGCTCGCCGTACTCGCCGAGTCGACCTAGGTCAGCTTGGGCGCACCTTGATGGGCACGGTTCGACTCCAATCCGGCCACCACGGGATGTCGAACACGACCTGAATGCTCCAGTTCAAGTGGTTCGATGGCGCACCAAAGCTCGCTGGCGCGTCGTCGGGCACGCGAAGTGTTGTGGTCAGGTTGTAGTCGCCCTCGATTGACTCACTGCCGGCCAATGCAGACGACGATTCATGCAGCTCATGGGTGTGGGTCGTCGTGTTGGTGCCAGACCCGCTGACCACGACCTCCCGCCCCGAGAGCGTGACGGTGGCTCCGTTCAGCGTGACCGAGGCGCCGGCCAGAGTGACGAACACAGCCACCTCATCGCCCGGAAGCACGCTCTTGGGCTCGATCTCCACCGTGACCTCACCGAGCTTTTGTTCCGCCACCTTGTTGCGGACCGCCATGTAGATCAGCCACGCGGCGCCGCACCAGAGGGGAATCGCCCAGACGAGAGAAAACCCGATCACCGGCGCGGGGTTGGTGAAGACATCCGAGCCAAACATGATCAGCGGGGCGAAGCTGAACGCGATGATGAACAGCGCAAAGACGCCCAGCAGGCCCATGACGACGCCCTCAGGAATATCCATTGGGATGACTGGAGTGTCGGGTCCCTGGGACAGTCCCGTGTGCTCACCGGCGCTCAGAAAGACCTCGTGCTCGTGCTCGGGATCAAAGGCCCAGGGGATGTCCACGGTGGTGTAGATGAACCAAGAGACGTTCAACACATTGCCGTGGTAGGTCACCGGCCCGTTCGGAATCGTGAACTCAAACGGGTACAGATGCTGCTCGCCGGGAGCCCACTGGCCCTCAAAGAGCACCTTTTCTTGGTGCTCCTTGCGCCAGATATTTCCCCGGCCATGGGTGCGATTCACCAGCACGACCTTGAAGGCACGGGCATTGACGGACTTGTTCACGTCAACGGTGACAAAGCCCGTGATCGTGTCGCCGGGTTGAAACTGCGCGTCGGGCTTTTCGAGCACGACCGCGAGGTCACACTTGGACATCGCACACCTCATGAAGGCCCTGAAAGGCCGAGTAGAGCTCATCCTCGATGGCGCGCACGTCGTCACCATGACGGCGAATGAGCGCATTGAGGGAGGATGGCGGCACGCTGGGCACCGGTCCGTCGGACAGGCGAGCCGCCTCGACGCGCCGGTACACAATCGCGGCCAGGCGGTCCGGGTCGCTCGACCCCACCTGCACCGTGTGCACCGCAAAGCCAAGTGCCGTGAGCTGCACGGCGTGGCTGGCATGCACAGCCAAGGCGACGCTGCGGGCGCCACGCAACAACCGCGCGCGATGCCAGGTCCAGACCGCATCGGCCTCGTCCAACAGCAGCACAGACACTGGCTGCAGCGTCGGTGGGGGATCCCCCTGGCGCAGCCGTGTGTACACCGCGTCGGGCAAGGCCCGCTTGAGCGCCAGCAGGTGGGTGGTCTTGCCTCTGCCACACTTGCCCACAAGCTGAACCGCCGTCCCTGGCCGCTCTAGCAGCAGCGCCATCTCACGCACATCGACGACGGCAACCGCAGAGCGCTGTTCGCGCTGCAGCTCGCCGAAGGGGTTGTAGCGAAGATTCAGGTGGGACAAGCTCGACATGTCCCTTCCCTAGCCGATCTCGCGGCCATCCAGGTACCAGCGACCCGACATGAGCACGCCGCGGTTCTCGACCCACCACGCTTTCCAGCCGCGCAGGTGACCCTGCTGCACCCGCCACGGTCCGTCACTGTCAAACGGCAGTGACTCGCCGGAAGCGATGACCAGCTCGTCGTAGGCGGTGCGGCGAATCCACGAGTCGTTGCCCGACATGCGGTCGATCAGCACGCCGGCATCAAAGACCCGACCATCGCGGTGACGCATGCCGCGCTCAAAGTCATCTCCGTTGCGCTCCCACCACAGATTCCAGCGGGTGCGTCCGCCCGGGTCATCCATGTCCTCGGCGTGTCCGGTGAGGATCTGGAGTGCGCCCGATGCAACCTGCACCACGGCGCGGTCACGACTCTCGAGCTTGTTGAGAAGGGTCGGAACTGCTCGGGGATCTCCCAGCAGACCCAAGCCTTGCAGCGCGCCCTTTGCGCGGTCTCCCTCGCCACTCTCGGCAACGCCGCGCAGCAACAGAAGGTACTGAGGCCCGCCGTAGCGACCGACAATCTCGCCGGGGCTTCCGGACAGATCGGCCCGGCCCTCGTTCAGTGCCTGGCCATGGAAGTCCACGCCGCGCCGGTCGCCCAGCAGCAACAGACCCAGTGCCGCCTTCTCGGCAAGCGTCGGCTCATCGAGTGCGGGAGCCAGAACATCGGCCACACTGCGGTCGCCAATGCGCCCTAGGGCGATGATGGCGGACTTGCGTGAGATGGGATTGGCACCGGGCGCTGCCAGCTTCAGCATCGCGGGAAGCGCGGCCTTCTCGCGGCGCAGACCCAGCAGCTCGGCGGCCTCGGCCACACCGTGCGCAAGGGAGTCCTCGGGCCTCTCGATGACCGACAGCAACCCATCGACAAGGGCTGCATTGGGGGAGCGCGCAATGGCCCCCTGAAGCGCGCGGCGGGCAGGTCCGTCGACGGTGCGACGAGTCAGGTGGTCCAACAACACCCGCGCGGCCTCGAAGCTCTGATGGCCCGACAGCAAGTCGACAGCGGCGATGTAGCGCAGCACCGACGGATCGGCGGCACGGGCTCGACCAGCGGACAGGACGCGGGCGCGCTGCTCCATCTCGTCGGCAATGCTGTCGACGACGGCCTCACTGCATGCGGCGATGGCTAGTCGATGGGCGCCCAGTCGGCGCTCGGGGCGGTCGGCGTCGCTGCGCTCGTAGGGAGGCTTTGGACGCTGCGCATCTTGCCGCGCCTTGGCGTGCAAGGTCGCGCGTTCGAGGTGCCAGCCCAGGCTCAATCCGGGATTGCCGGTGACCGCGTCCACCGCAGCGACACCTGCGGCCAGATCGGCAGCGGTGAAGCGTTCGCGTGCGGCGTTCAGCACGGGCTGTCGGTCCTCGACCAGTCGCGCGAGGCGCAGCAGGGCCCAGGCCTCGCGCACCGGCAGTTCATAGGCGGCGAATCCGGTCGCGGCGACGCGGTAGCGCTGCTCGGCGGTGCGGAAGCGACGGCTCTCGAAGGCCATGTCCCCAACGCGGGTGTGCAAGCGGAAGTGAAGCTCAGGGTCGTGCTCGGGACCCAACAACTTCAGGCCCTTCATGTAGGCCGCATCGGCAGCCTCGGGCTCACCGCGCAGGCGGGCTGCATCGCCCTCGGCCAAGGCCAGCAGCCCCTGCAGAGGACGGGTGGCAAAACGGCGAGTTCCCGACCGCACGAGGTCCAGGTAGCGCTCCGCCGCATCGGGTCGATCCTGCCGGAGCCCGCGTTCGATGCGCAGTGCCGCTGCACGAGCCGAGTCCTTTTCATCCAAGCCCGCGACCCGGGCCTGTTCGAGGATGTCTTCTGCCCAAGGCTCCTGACGAGACGTCGCCAGCAGCGCCAACAGCAACAGCGCCGGGCCGTGCCACTGTTCGGGACCGTCACGGCGCACGGTCCGCACCAACTTCTCGACCGCATCGTGATGACCCAGGTCGAACTCCAGCCTCGCCAGATCGAGCACTGCGCGCCAGGGAGTGCCCGGCCACGTGAACATCGTGGCGCGCTCGACCAGATCGGCCAGCACCTGACGGGCCTCGGAGCGGCGTCCGCGGGACACCAAGCTCTTTGCCAGCGCACCCGCCGCCGCAATCACAATCTCCTCAGCCGGCTCACAGCGAATGTCGCGAACCTGCTCGAGCAAGAAGCGCTCCAGCTCGCGCTCCCAGTCCTCTGGGTCGTTGAAGGCGTTGGGCAGCGACTTGAGGACGTCGGCATCGATGCACGGGGCACCCATCCACGGAAGCGGGAAGGTGCTCGCTCGGAACGCCGCAAGCCACGCCTTTCGCGCTGCCGGGCGGTCTGAAATCGCCAGTGCTTCGCCCAGGCGCTGCCATGCCAGCACATTGGTCGGGGCCAGCTCGGTGGAGCGTCGGAACAGGTCCTCGGCCTCGGTCGGGTTGCCGGCCATCAGCGCGCGGTCACCGGCGCGCATCAACTGGCACAGGTCGTCGGGGTCGGCCTCGTAGCGAATCTCTTCCTGCTCTTCGAGTCGACTGACCTTGGTGTCGAGCAGGGCGATGGTGCCGTTCAACCAGCCCGCGAACGTGCTGTGGAAGGGGTCGAGTCGCTGGCCATCCCAGCGACCAAAGACAGTCATGCCCTCGCCATCCGACGCCCACGCCCAGCAGTCGCCTTCGTTGGTGTCGGCAAAGAGCACGACCTGTTGCACGTCCTCACTGGCAACGGCCACATCGCTCGCCGAGCGAATGCGCAGGGCACCTCGGAACAGATGCGCACCATTGTGCCGGCGCAGGAACACCCGCAGGCCGTGGGGCAGTGTGCGGCCGAGATGGGTCTCGAGCGCGGTGATGGCGTCGCCGCTGGCCTCTGGAGACAACCAGTGGACGTCACGACGGTACTTCTTGACGACCCGATCGAGCGGGGCGAACAAATCGAGGGCGGGCATGTGGCTGGACCCGGGGTGTGGGAGGGAGGGAGGAGGGGGAGGGCAGGAGGGGGGGGCCACAAGTGTAACAGAACGCGTGAAGGCGATCCTTGACAGCGGAAGAGCTGGACTCGGCAGATTCAGCCACACCCCGTCCGATACCGGACCTATTTCCTCTGTTTTCATCGGCCAGACTGCTCAGCCAACCAAAACGCAAAACCGGGTGGGCCCTGAGGACCCACCCGGCAGCGTTCAGTACAGGTGCGCCCTCCCCAGGGGCACCAGACTGGTCAGGCCACAACTGCCTGCACGCGCTCGCCCCTCCCCAGAGGCGTCAGCACGAGGGCAATGATTGTTGACCCGAGAACACGAAACGCAAGACCCGAATCGGCGATCTCGCCATCGGTCCACGGAAGAGCAATCAATCCAAGTCCCCCGAGTCCAAAGACTGCGAAGGTGGTGAGTGCAAATGTGGCGATGTCGAAGCTGGCTTCCATCGGTATCCCTCCCGGTTCATGCTCGTTCAGTAGACCTGAACAGGTGTTCACTTGTCAAGCGTTCAGTGAACGAAGTTCCAAGAGAGAGGTTGCACCCCGCTCCAGGACCGGTGAAAGAATCCCCCAGGGGTGCACCAAAAACTGTCCGCCTCACTGAACAAACATCCAGGAGTCCTCATTGTCCACGAACAAAGGCCAAAAACTCGTACAGATGGTCCAGCTGATGTCTGTACGTGGCGGTGTTCGTGCCTCAGAACTGTTGCGTCGCTTCGATTTGGACCCCCGATCTCTGCGCCGCTACCTCGCCGATTTGAAAGAAATCGACGTGCCGATTCAAGATGATGGACGTGGCGAGGACCGCACGATTTCGGTCGACGCTCGGTGGAGGCGCTCGGGTGTTCAGCTGACCCTGGCCGAGGTCCTGTCCCTGCACTTCGGTCGCACCCTGTTCAACTTCCTGGACGGCACCAGCTTCGCCCAAGACCTCGAGGGCGCCATCGAGCGCCTGTCCCCCGCGGTCAGCCGTGCGCACCAAGACATCGCCCGCCAGCTCGACACCAAGTTCCTGGCGGTTCGCGAACAGACCAAGGACTACCGAGGCGACGCCAGCGAGATCATCGACGAGGCCATCACCGCACTGGTCTACAACAACCCGCTCGAGGCTCGCTACCGCAAGGTGAACGGCATCGAAGGCCGCTACCGCCTGCACCCGCTGACCCTGGCCACGTTCCGCCAAGGTCTGTATCTGTTCGCCATCGATGTGGGGGCCGCCCAGATCAAGACCTTTGCCGTCGAGCGCTTCACCGACCTGACCCGCCTGCGTGGCGAGCGCTTCGAGTACCCCGAGGGCTGGCAGCCGTCGGCGCACATCGCAAACGCCTTTGGCATCATCAGCGGCCCCCCCGAAGAGGTGTCCCTGGCCTTTTCAGAGCGCGTGTCGGCCTATATCCGCGAGCGAACCTGGCACCCGTCACAGACCTTCTCGACCCTGCCCGACGGCCGGCTGTCGCTGCGCTTGCACGTGGCCAACACCGTCGAGCTGCGCCAGTGGGTGCTGGGCTTTGGTGACGACTGCGAGGCTCTCGGTCCGCCAGTCCTCGTCCGCACCATCGGCACGACTCTGCAGCGCGCCGCCGAGCGCTACGTCGTTCCAGTGTGAGGCAGCGCCCCGCCATCAAGTGCATCTGGCCTTCGAACGAGGGCAACCAAATCTGGCAGGACGCGCCTCTGCGCGGAGTCAACGACGCCTACGCCGACTGGGTGGAGCACGTCGAGGACCGTCCAGACTGGGACCGCGAACGCTGGCAGCACCAGATCGACCAGCTCACCAGGCACATCGCTCTGATCGATGCCGGAGACCGAGAGTGGGATGACGAGTTCGAGCAGCTGAGTGCTCCTCTCCAGCTGCTGCGACCGCTGCTGTGCGACACCCGCGTCAGCCCTGATGGCGCAGCTCCCGCCAGCCTGGCTCAGATTGCCCGGGTCGCCACCGACTACCTGCCCGACGCCGGCGACCGCCCCGACTGGGTGCTGGGTCCCTGGTTCGAAGAGCTCGACCACCGTCCGTCTCATCGGCGTGCGCTGCTGATCGCACTCGCAGGTCACTGCTTCATGAGCAGCGGTGGAGACCGCACCCGGGCCCTGCAGCGCTGGGTGGTGAACAAGCCCCAGCCCAAACAGGCCGTCCGGGCCACACTGCGCGCCGTCGACCACACCCCATGGTCCCTGTGGGCGCTAAAAGAGCGCGTCGGCGAACGTTGGCTCTTGAGCGACATGGTCGGCCTGTCCGACGCGTGGCTGCCCAAGGGTCCGGTCATTGTCGACTCGCCTGGGGCTGTGACTGGCGGTCTAGAGGTCGGCGGCACCCTGTGTGCACGCGTCGTCATCCACGACGATGGACCCACAGCGATGCTGGGCTTGGCTCTGCCCGGACAGCCAACTCCCGAGCTCGTCGCCCGCTGGGTGCGCCTCGATGCAGCGCGCTGCCGTCTGGTCACACAACGGGTTCGCCTCGAGACCATGCTGCGCAGGCGCGGCCATGTGCTGGTGCGCAACGCCCACTGCTGGGCATGGAGTCAGGCCAATCCCATCTGAACGGGCCTTAGTCGACTGTAGAGATGGGGGGCGCCTCAGCTGAGGTTGGACACTGAGTCCGAACCACAGAAGTAGGAGGTCACCCCCCATCTCTACAGTCGACTAGGGTCGGGACTTGGAGGCTGGATGTTCGAACTCGATCGCTGCGCGTTGGTGGGCATGGTTCACCTGCTGCCGCTGCCCGGAAGCCCTGGGTGGGGCGGCTCGATGGACGCCGTTCTCGAGCGGGCCGAGGCCGACGCACAGGCCCTTGCCGAGGGTGGATGCGACGCACTGCTGGTCGAGAATATGGGCGATCTGCCCTACCTCAAGGGACGGGTGCACGCCGAGACCGTCGCCGCCATGACCCGCGCCACCAGCTTTGTCGTTGGACTGGGACTTCCGGTCGGCGTTCAGGTGCTGGCCGCCGCAAACCGAGAGGCATTGGGGGTGGCCGTCGCGTCAGGTGCCGCGTTCATTCGCGTCGAGGGCTTTGCCTATGCCCACGTCGCCGATGAGGGCTGGATCGACGCCTGCGCCGGGGAGCTGACTCGGGCCCGAGCCTCGATCGGAGCCGATGTGCACATCTGGGCTGACGTACAAAAGAAGCACGGAGCCCACGCGGTCACCGGCGACCTGTCCCTCGAGGACCTATGCCGCGGCCATGGCTTCTGCGGAGCCGACGCGCTCATCATCACCGGCGCCGAGACCGGTTCGGCGACCTCGCTCACCGACGTGCAAGCCGCCAAGCGCGCCGATCTGCCCGTGGCCGTGGGCTCAGGGGTGACTCCCCAAGACGCTGGATCGCTCGCGGCCGTCGCAGACGCGTTGATCGTCGGCAGCTGGCTAAAACAGAACGGCGACTGGCGCGCGCACGTCGACGTGGACCGCGTGCGCCAACTGCGCGCTGAAATCTAGCGAGCGCTATTCGGCTTCGACGCCGGGCACGTACTCGCGGCAAGCCATGACGACCGTTCCCGGTCCGAGTGCGACGCCGCCCTCGGGGCTGACTCCGTAGCCACCGCCGACGACAGTCCAGCCTTCGGGCACGACACGGGTCTGGAACTTGCCGCGTTTTTGCTGTCCCTTGCGAGTGACGGGCACCTCAAAGGCGCTGCACTCCATGGTCACGGACTTCTTGGCGGTCGCTTGTGACGTGAACATCGCACCGACAATCACGAGGGAGGCGGCGGCGACGAGGATGGGCATGCGGTTCATGTTTTCTCCAGGGAATCCCCC
>CAYYHT010000320.1:0-8525 GCA_964471355.1 uncultured Enterobacteriaceae bacterium | reverse complement strand
CGCCGCCTCCGCCGACGCGTCAGCTCGAGCAGGGTCACGGGCCCGCTGGCTTCTTCGATCGCACTCGATGCGCGGTGAGCCAGAGCACCGACGACCACCGAGCCCGCCAGAACAGCTAGGGCGGCCAAGTACAACGAGATCGACGGCTTGCCCCAGGGCTCGGCCAGAAAACGCAGCACCAACAGAAAGGTCACCAACATGGCGGCGCCAAATTCGATCTGCATGGGCCGGAAGCTCACCCAACGCCGACTCTGTGGACGCCACCGCGGCGAGTCCAGCGGCGTCGTCAGGATGATCGTGCCAAACACCTCGGGCATGGGGTGTTTGACGGCGAGATTGTAGGCGGGGGTTCTAGGCGCCCACCACCGCATGAGCCGGAAACGGCCGAGGCCCTCGCCCAGCAATGAGAGCGTGACGACAAAACAGGCCAGCGCGCCGATTCCGGGGTGCCAATAGCCCCCCGCCCCGGCAAGCAGAAGCAAAGCGGCATGCACTCCACTCCAAAGTGCGGGCGAGATGTGATCGACAAAGGCTTCAATGCGACCGGCGACGCCCTCAGGAAGCCTCGCGCGCACTGCGTGCAGCATTGCTCGCTCGCCTTCGGTTCCGGCATAGCGCTCGGGCACCGCGGTAAGAGCCTGCAGATCAGCGGCGATACGTTCCATGGCCTCGGCCATCGCGAGTCTGTCCTCCTGCGTCCTTGAAGCTACCCCGTACTTGGTCCTACAGTGGGCGCCGACTCAAGTGGGTGAGTGATGCGATATCTCGGTAAGGACTACACCGGAAAGGGCGTGAAAATTGCCATCGTGGATTCGGGCATTGATCCGACAGATCCGCGACTTGCCGGTGTGAAAATTGAAGGCTGGTCCATTCAGCTCGGCGCGACAGGTCATGCGTTGCTCTCCTCCGACTTCAAGGACGAGAACGGGCATGGCACCGAAATCGCGGTCGCGATCCACAAGCTCGCGCCGGACGCGCACCTGCTGGGTGTCAAGATCATGGGTGAGCGCTTGCGCACCTCCGCCGAGCTTATGGCGGCAGGCATCGAGACCTCCGCTCGCAACGGAGCGCACGTGGTCAACCTGTCGCTCGGCACGCCCAACATGGGCAAGGCACTGCTGCTTCGAGACTGTGTCGCGAACGCCGTCGACACCAACTCCTTGGTCTTCGCTGCCGCACACCCCAAGGGCGAACGCGCCTACCCGGCCGACCTGCCCGAGTGCTTGGGTGTGGCCGCTCACCCCGACTGCCCGATCGACAAGTACTTCTACTTCAATCCCAAGCGCTTCCCTCGCAAAGAGTGGGGCGTGTTGTCAGGCAAGTTCCTGACCCATGGATACAGCAGCAATGCTGGTGACGAAGCCGCCCGCTACCGCGGATCAGGTGTTGCGACCGCCTACTTGGCAGCAACGGCCGCCTGTTTGGCCGAAGCGCTCATCGACAAGAAAAAGAAGTGCGTCGCCACCGACCTGCTCAAGGTCATGAAGCGAACCGCCTTGGTGCCGATTCCAGAGATCGGGTACAGCTGAGCCCACAGCCTCGGTAGAGGCCAACCACGCCCGTCCTGTACAGTGGCGTCGTGCTCCTGATCACACTCGCGCTGACCGCCTTCGCCACCGTGCCGGACTTTTACGGCTCGGGTGCTCGTGCAATGGGCATGGGAGGCGGCGGAGTCGGACTCGTCGACGATGGCAATGCGGCCCGACTGAACCCCGCAGGCCTTGGCTTTGTGAACCAGCCGGTGGTTGGCCTGGGCATCTCGTCAGCCTTTCACAACCTCGAGGAGGTACCAGACCTGTGGTGGGACACCAATAGGGACGGGGTCATCGATGACCGCGATGCGCCACTCGACTTCCCTGTTGCCGTCGACGACGCCGCCGGCTTCCACATCTTTGCGGGGCGCAATGTGGGCGGCAAGTTCGGACTCGGACTGTCTGCCTACATGCCCACCAAGCGGGTCATTCGCTTCGCCACCTTTGAGCCGACCCTGCCCAACTACTTCATGTACGACAACCGGCTTCAGCGCTTCAGCGCTTCGGCCGGCATTGGCGGGCAGATCGTCAAGGGCGTCAGCATCGGCGCCTCGGTCGAGGTGCTGGCCGCGGCCCACCTCGATCTTTGGCTCAGCATCGACGCAGGCTTGTCGGGAGACGGCGAGACGATCGACGAGCTGATCGGCGACCTGACCATCACCACCCACGAGATCTCGCTCGATGTGGTGCCCGCCGTGGCACCTGTGTTGGGCCTTCAGATCGACGTTGGCGAGTGGGTCACGGCACTCGACGGCTTGCAGCTGGGCGCAGTCTACCGAGGCTCGGGTGGCATTCCCATCACAGCCAATCTCGACATCCAGGCGAACATCGGCATCGAAGACATCGGCGATCTCGAGCCCTATGTGATGGCGGTTGTGCTTGGCGGACAGATCAACATCATCGACCACTATGTCCCGCCTTACGTCAATCTGGGTGCTGCCTGGTACACCGAGAACCTGTTCAGCACCTATATGGACGTCAAGATCACGAATTGGTCGGCGTTCAAGCTGAATATCGCCGAGCTCGACCTGGACAACACCAGCATCGACAGCCCGCTCCTCGACCTGAACCAGAACCTGGTCGACGGAGCAGCGCACCCGGCTCCTTCGTACCGCAACACCATCTCGCTTCAGGCCGGCACCGAGCTGCGCCTGCCCAAGATCGAGAAGGACACCAAGTGGAAGTACATGGCGCTGACTGTGCGCGGCGGCTTCGGCTTCTTCCAGTCGCCCTTGCTCGGGCAGTCCCGCGAGACGGTCTTGTTGGACGCCGACCGCACCATGTTCACCCTGGGCGCAGGCCTCGAGCACTGGGATCCCTTCCAGCTCGTCGACGAGCCCGTTCGCTGGGACATGTTCGCTCAATACAACGCGCTCGCCAGTGGCCCCTTCCAGCGCGACTCCGAGGGCGAACCTCTGGCCGGCTACCCAATCGACAGCACCAGCATTCCCGTGGGCGGCAACATCATTGTTGTCGGCGGGCAGTGGGGCTTTGATTTCTAGCGTCGTTGGGCGGCTGGCACCGACGCCCTCGGGACGGCTCCACCTGGGCAATGCCACGGCGTTTTATGCCTGCTGGCGGTCCGTTCGCGAACAGCGTGGTCGCTTGGTGCTGCGCATCGAAGACGTCGACACCCAGCGTGCCGTGGCCGAGATTGAGCAGTCACAGCGAGAGGACCTGCGGTGGCTGGGCCTGGACTGGGACATCGAGACCACCCGCCAGTCCGAACGGGACTACACACCGTGGCTGCAGCGCTTGGATGGCCAGACCTATTTCTGCACCTGCAGCCGAAAGATGGTGCGCAGCAGCGGCGGCGTCTACTTGGGCACTTGTCGCGACGCGGGACACACCGAGGGGTCGGTGCGTTTTCGAACCGAGGCCGGCCCCGACCCGGTATTGCGGCGGCGTGACGGCATATTCACCTATACGCTGGCGGTGGTCGCCGATGACATTGCCGACGGCGTGACCGAGGTGGTGCGCGGGGCTGACCTGGCCGATGCGGTGGCGGTACAGCAGGCCCTGTGGACCGCATTTGGCGCGTCCCCTCCCCGCTGGCAGCACACCCCGATGATTCTGGGAGCCGGCGGGCTCAAGCTGGCCAAGTCCCGGTCGTCGATGAGTCTGCGAGCGATGCGCGACGCCGGATGGAGCGCCGGCAACGTGCTCGATTTGGTGAAGGACTGGCTCGCAGAGCCGACGGGGCCCATCACGGTCCAGATTCCTGAAAACGGAGAACCACCGTCTGTCGAAGTGGGGCTACACTGGTCGACTGGAGACCCGCAATGACCCTGACACGCCACCTGATCGTCCTGCTTCCAATGACCCTATTTGGCTGCGACGCCGTGACCGGTGGAACTGGGGGAACTGGCGGCAACGGCGGCAACGGCGGCGGCCTGCTGGGCGGCGGCTACAACTCGGGCATCGACTTCCCGTCGACGGGCTTCCCTGCGCGGGACGCAGACGAGACCTATACCGGTGACCTGTCCGACGGCTCCACGATCAGCCTGGGCTGGGCCGAGTCGAACTACTGCTGGGTCGCCACCGAGAACGTCAACTTCGACGGGTCTCACGTCTTCCACGAATTCGACCAGCCCATCGGCGAAGATCTGTACTTCCTGCTGACACCCGACTCCGGCGTTGACGTGTCCATCTACAGCATCCAGTTCGGGGCCGGCGGTCTGCAGACCCCACCGGACATCACCTCCTCGCCGTTCGACTGCATCGCCACCTACGACCAGACCAATGACAGCAATCCCGGTCAGGCCGAGGCGCACTTTGTGTTGAACTATCAAGCCTTCGACGTGCTGCTCGGCATCGCTGGAGCAGGAGCCAGCACCAGCGGCGGTTACACCCTTGAGGTGTGGCGCGAAGCCGGCACGGTCTTCGACCAAGAATAGCTACTCTTCTTCGGCGGCCTTTTTGAGGGCGTGAAGGTCGATGACCTCGGTATCCAGGTCGACCGGATGATTGATCGCCACGGCTTCGGTTGCCGGGTCCATGAACTCGCCCACATCAGGAATGTCCGCGATGTTCAGCACCTCGGTGCTCAGGTCGTCCAGCCCCACGACCTCGGTGGGCAGGTCCTGAAGTTCCTCAGTGTCGGTATCCATGTCGGCGTCCGGACCCGGCGGATCGAGCAGCTCATCGGTCTGCAGGGCTTCGAGCTCGCCGAGATCCATGGTCAGGCTGCTCTCGGAATCGGCCAGGAACACTGGAGACGTCGCGACCTTCGGTGGGCCCGGAAGGCGATCCTCCAGGCTGCGTCGGCCAGACCATCCGGGCTCTTCGAGAAAGACCAACACCCCTTCGGCGGCGTAGTACTCGGCCAGCAGCACCATGACATCGGCATTCTGCGGAGCCACGTTCACCAGCTTGCCCCAGCGCCACATCGTGAAGCCGTGCAGCAGACGCTGGCTGACGTCGCTGATGACCAGCTTGTCTCCGAAATCGAGCACAAACGGGTACCCTCCCGGGTCTACGACTCGGGCAAGGAAGCGGCCATCTTTGGGCGATCTGAGCGTCAAACGCAGCATTGCTTTGTACGTACCATGCACCGAACGAGCCGGCGTCAAGCTTCAGTCGCGCAGGATCCCGATGAAGGGAACTTCGCGGTATTTCTCGGCGTAGTCGGTGCCGTAGCCGACAACGAAGACGTCTTCGATGGTGAAGCCCACATGCTCGACGGGTACTTCAATGACCCGGCGCGACGGCTTGTCGAGCAGGGTGACGGTGCGCAGCGAAGCAGGCCCCTTGGCGGCCAGGTGCTTGTGGGCGAAGGCGAGCGTGCGACCGGTGTCGACGATGTCATCGACCAGCAGCACATGCTTGTCGGCGACGTCGTGACGCAGGTCACTGTCCATCGTGACCTCGCCCTTGGACACAGTGCCGCCGCCATAGGAAGACAGGCCCAAGAAGTCCATCTCGATGTTCTGGACGTGCTTTCCGAGCTCGCGTGCGAGATCGACGAGAAAGACCACCGCACCCTTGAGCGGGCCCACCATCACGACGCCTTCTTGGCGCACGGATTCGGGCAGGGCCTGGGCAATCTCGATGGCCAAGGCGGCGTTGCGCTCGGCGATCTGGTCGGCTGAGATGAGGACTTTCATGGTTCACCACCGTGTAGGGGCACTCGCGCCCGGACCTACCCCGAGCCCGAAGTGATCAGGGCGCCGCCCGATAATAGGGGCTCCAAACCCCGTCAAGCCGACGGATGAATCTCGGCTTTGCGCAGATTCACCAAGAAGGCTTCGACTTGATCGCCGTTGGTTGGACCAGGGGGCAGCTCGCTGTCATCGGCCGCAACCCTCAACAATCCCTCGAGTTCATCCCACCGACTCCGATGCTTGACCGACTCGGCTTGAGTCAGCGGGACCGCCTCAGCGGTCCGTACTTTCTTGTCGACCAACTCCATCACCGACTCAAATCCGTAGATCGGTGCCAAGGTCGGCAGGTGCGCGACCACCTCGCCGGTCTTGAGCAGGTGCGCGCCTGTGAGCGCCACCCGGTAGGTGTACAGCAGGCTCTTGGCGCGCGGCTCCGACCGCATGTGCTCGCTGCACATTCCCTTGAAGTAGCCCGCATAGTGGTTGTAGCAAGCAGTGGACAGAGAGGCCTTGGCCAGCGCTCGCATCGGCTGCAGCAGCCCCGGCGCGTCAAAGACCCGGTGCGGCGAGAAGATGCGCTCGAGCATGTTGCCATTGCCCTTCATCATCAAAGACAGGGCGCGACCGGCTTCATTGGTGGTCAGGTCGCACTCGACCCCCTCAAACACCGTCAACCGATCGTGCGCATCGGGTGGCCGAGACATGCCCAGAAAGCGCTCGGTCGGTGCCAGGTGGATTCCCTTGATGTCCAGATCACTGTCCGCAGACGGAAAGCCGTAGTGATGGCTGCCAGTCACAGCACAGATCAGCACGCGGCCCAGTGGCTGGTGCCGTGCCAAGAACTGGCGGCAGAGGTCGAGGTCGGGATCCATTAGCTGTGTGTATGGACTTCGACCTTCGATCGCACACCATGCTGCTCGCCGTCAGCGGCAGCCGAGCCTACGGCACTCACCGGGCCTTATCCGACGTGGATGTGCGCGGCGTAGCCGTTCCCCCTGCCCGCTATCTGCACGGATTTGCCAGCCACTTTGAGCAGGCCGACGCCACCGAAGAGGTCGCCGTCTTTGCCTCGGACCTGACCGAACAGGAACAGGCCATCAGCGCCCAGACCAAGCTCGACGGCAGCATCTATGACCTGCGAAAGTTCGCTCGCTTGGCGTCCGAGTGCAATCCGAACATCCTCGACATCCTGTTCTGCCGAGACAGTGAGCTTCGGTTGGCGACCCCTCTGGGCGAGCGGCTGCGCGCATCCCGCGACGCCTTCATCTCGGTCAAGGCCCGCCACACCTACGCCGGCTACGCCATGTCCCAGCTCAAGCGCATTCGCAGCCATCGAGCTTGGTTGCTCGAGCCGCCCACATCCGAGCCGATGCGCTCGACCTTTGGGTTGCCCGAGGTGAGCCTGTTGCCCAAAGATCAGCTGGCAGCCGCGGTCGCCGCCCATGAACAGGGGCTGACCCTGGACGACAACTTGGTGCTGGCCATGCAGCGGGAGCGCAGCTTCAAGGCGGCCCACCGATACTGGAAGCAGTACCAGGGCTGGAAGAAGAACCGCAATCCCGCGCGGGCCAAGCTCGAAGAGGAACATGGCTTTGACACCAAGCACGGTGCTCACCTTGTGCGACTGCTGCGCATGGGGCGGGAAATCCTGCAGACCGGCAAGGTCAATGTGTGGCGAGGCGACATCGACGCCGATGAGCTCAAGGCGATTCGCGCCGGAGCGTGGACCTACGACCAGCTGGTCGAGAACGCCGAAGCCGAGCTGGTCGCACTCGAGCAGGTAGAGACGTCGGGCGAAGTGGTCGTGCCGGCTGAAGTGGACCGCAACGCACTCGACGCCCTGGTGGTCGAGCTGGTGCAGGCCGCGCTGGAGACCCAATCGTGATTCCCCTACTCCTGGCGCTGACCGCAAGTGCCGAGCCACCAGACCAGTTCACCATCCTGCACACCAACGACTGGCAGTCTGTGTTGCTGGGCACCGGCCCAAACATCGACTTCACCCCCCAGACCACCGGAGACGACGACATCAAGGGAGGCGTGGCAAGACTGTCGACCGAAGTGAAGCGCCGCCGGGCGTCGGCGGTGGGCCCGAGCCTGCTGGTCGACGGCGGGGACTGGACCATGGGCTCGCTGTTCCACACCGTGACCCGAGAGACCGGGACCGAGCTGCAGCTGATGAGTGTCATTGGCTACGACGCGGTCGTTCCGGGCAACCACGACTTCGACTTCCGGCCCGGTGGCATGGCCCAGATGATCGAGTCCGCCAAGGCGGGCCGCGGCACCCCGCCCATCATCGCCACCAACCTCGTGACCGATCCGGCAGACCCACGAGACGACGCGGTCCAGGACCTGTTCGACGACAACACCATCCAACGGTCCATGCTCGTTGAGCGCGGCGGGCTGACCTTCGGCTTGATCGGAGTGGTGGGTACAGATGCCTACGAGGTCATGGGCCAGGCCGAGCCGCTCACCATCGATGACCCGACCGAGGCCATCCGTACCACGGCCAAGACCCTGCTGGCCGATGGGGCTGACGTGATCGTGGTTCTGTCCCACAGTGGGGTCCTGCGCAACGACGACGACACCGCATGGGAGGGCTACGAGGTCGACTACCTGCACGACGTGCCCGAGATCGATCTGGTGGTTGGCGGCCACAGCCACACTCCCCTGCACCAGCCCGTGGTCGTTGATGGGCGTCCAGTGGTGATGGCGGGCTCCGATGGCCGCTACCTGGGCGAGCTGATCATGAAGCGAAGCGGCGACCGCTGGCAGCTGGACAAATACGAGCTCATCGAGCTCGACGACAGCATCGAGGCCGACCCGGCCATCACCGAAGTGCTGACCACGACCCAGGCACTGGTCGACGCAGAGGTGCTGGCCAGCCAAGGCT
>CAYYHT010000319.1:0-8529 GCA_964471355.1 uncultured Enterobacteriaceae bacterium | reverse complement strand
CGCGGCCACGTCGTCGCCTGCCATGGCCAGCAGGGTGATTTGACCAGGGGTCGACGTCAGCTTGTCGAAGATGGTTCCGGCTCCTTCGAGCGAGAACTTCTCGAAGTAGGGGTCGCCGGAGAACACGTCGCAGTACGCACGACAAAACGCGTCACGATGCGGTGCGGCATCTTCTGCGCTCTTCACGTGGAAGATTGTGAATGCCGGGTCCAGCCGAGTAGGCATGCGGGGATCATCTCATCGAGGGGATCGAGCGACAACCCTGCTATCACGCCCCGAACCGGGCGGTAACCAGAATTTGATTTTCACCCTCTATTGCCCATGTCAGCCGC
This sequence comes from uncultured Enterobacteriaceae bacterium, assembly GCA_964471355.1. GTDB lineage: Bacteria > Myxococcota_A > UBA796 > UBA796 > CAYYHT01. Next base: position 8,197 of record CAYYHT010000319.1, on the reverse strand, counting down.
AAAACTCCATTTCCGAGAGAGTCGACGGCATCCTTCACCCCTCCATGCACAGCCACTGTGACCGTGCTCTCATCGACGACAGTGATGCCCACGTCTTGGGGCGACAGGCGCATCCCGCTTCCGACGAGCTTCAGCACCGACTCCTTTGCACACCACGCGATGGTTTGCTTGAGTGGGTCATCGGCGATGATTTCGAGCTCGCTGGGTCGGAACCAGTCCTCTTCAAACGCCTTGGGCCGAAGTTCGATGACCTCGACATCGATACCGACGCGCCCCATTTCAACAGCCACGGCCCAGCCGCGGCCCTCACGATGGGTGATGCTGACCCGGACATTGGGAAAGCCAGCCACCGAGACGATGGGCTCACCGGACTCTGCAGAGGCGATCTGGATGCTCTTTGGCTGGGCGCCCGTGAGCTCTACTAGTGCGCGCTTGGCGGCGATGCGCCCTGCGATTCGGTCCCGGATTCGCTTCTCGCTGCCGCGGCTGCACACCTCGGCCAGCTCGTTCATGTCGAGCCAATCGTCTGCGTCCTCGCGAAAATCGGCTGTCGCCAGAACGTCCTGATGAACCGCGTGCTCCCAACCGATCGATGCCGACACTGGCCTGCCGCCCTCGGCAGACTGGGCGGCCTGCTTTAGGTCCTCGGAGGTGATGGGCTCTTCCCAGCCGATGGTGTCAGCGTTCGCCCGTCTCTCTCCCTCCTGGTCGTCTTGGCCGGGATCGCCAGACGGTGGGCCGGCCGAGAAGCACCAGGGCCTGCCCTCGGGGGGGACCTCGAACAGCTTGTCGGCGTCGAGCGGTCCCATCGCAATCATCTTGAAGCCACGCACACGCATGACCGGGCCATCGCGTCCGTCGATGTCGATGTCATACACATCGCCATTGAGCTGGGCGGTGACGTCCAAGCGCTCGCCGGGGTCGGGAGTGCGAATCCAGGTCAGCTCTGAGATGGCCTGTGGCAGAGCCATCTCGCCCTTCTCCATCATCCAGTGCAGTCCCGCGGTCTGAAACGCGGCCTCGAGGGACAGCGGCGAGGAGTACATCGACGGAGCGACTAGGTCGTCGTCCCGCAGTGAGTCGGCCAGAATTCCGTCTGCGGCCACGCCCAATACGCTCTGCAGCACTTGGAAGATGGGGCCGTGGAAGAACCGGGAGTAGATGTCCTCGGCGAACACCGTCTCGTCGGGGAAGAAGGCCGACGCGAGCGGCTCGGGCTCGGGGGCGAACTCGAGCAGGATGGTCGCCGAGAAGTGCTCGACCCGCTGCATGCGTCCGGTTCGCAGCTCGCGCTCCGAGAACAGCGCGCACGAGACGCTGTAGTCGTCCACGGGCACGGCCTCGATGATGAGCAGCACCGGCTGGCCCTTGTGGATCTTGACCGGCTGCTTGAACTCGGCGCCCAAGATGCCGGCGCAGGACACCCCCGGCCGGGCGATCTTGGCCACCGCAACCATCAGCTCGACACCGATGACTCCCGGCAGGACCGGAACGTCCTTGATGCTGTGGTCCACAATCCAGGGATCGGACTCGAGGGAGAGGGTTCTCAAGCCGCGAATCTTCTCTCCATCCCACACCACACGATCGAGCAGTGGATGGTCGGGCGTCGGGAAGAAGTCGCCGAGCGCACCCGAGATGACGACCTCGCCGGTCACCCCTGCCGACAACATGTCGACCAATACTCCTGCGCCTGCGTCAGCGGGCAGCAGGTCCACGCCGCGTCCTTCGAGCAGGGTCTTCATGCCGCCGCGCACAGCCATGCCGACGTCATCCCACGCCGTCCAGCACACATGCAGCGCGTGCCCATGAGCCAGGCACAGACGAGCCATTGCGTCGTTCGCGGCGCTGTAGTCAACCTGACCTGCGTTGCCAAAGCGCCCTGCAACAGAGCCCATGCTGACGAATGTGGCGTCCGCTGGGATGTTCTGGGCCAACACCAAGCCGCCGATGGCCTTGCCATCAAACACCTGATGGAAGGCCGCATGGTCCTTCTCGGCGATGAGGCGGCTCTGTTCAAAGCCGGCCCCGTGAATGACCACGTCCACTGGACCGAGGTCATCGGTGACCTGCTTCAACAGCGCCAGCACCGCATCGGGGTCGGCCAGGTCGCACGGGTAGTACCGCACGGTCGCACCATGGGATTCCATCTCGACGATGTTGGTCCGGACCTCTTCGGCCTTGATGAGGGGCTTGAGCCGGTTCTGCACGTCGATGGGCTTGACGCGCTCGCCTGTGGCCTTGAGCTCGGCCTTGATGCGCGCCTTCTCAGCGTCGACGTCGAGGCCACCATCGCCCACAGGGCCGCGTCCCACCAGAGCCAAGCGGACGGGACCGCGCTGCGCCAGCTCGAGGGCCACCCGGGCGGTGATGCCGCGAGCGCCTCCGGTCACCAACACCACCGGCGAGCCAAACAAGGTGCCGGCCGGCGGAGGGGGCAGGACTTCGTATTCGATGACCTGTCGGCTCACTTCATCGCGGAAGACCTCTTCGGCGACATCGGCGTACAGCTCGTCGCAAGCACACCGCGCAACGCTCTGATGATCGACATCGAGAGGCATATCCAACACGCGAACTTTGGTGGTCTCGGCCCACTCGCGGCCGATTGCCTTGGTGAAGCCCGCTCGCGCTCCTTCGGCATGCGCGGTCGACATGTCGGGCATGATGCCGACGCGGGTCACGGTCAGCCAGCGCGCTGGCCTGGTGCCCTCGAGCTGCTTGGCGGCATCGAAGGACTCTAAGACCTCGTCGGCCATGTCAATGACCGCATCATAAGGACCTTCGAACAACGCATTTCTGCGGGTCAGCTCACCACGCAGCATTTCGTAGGCGGGACCAGACCCCAGAACCAGAACGCGCTTGCCATCGAGGGATGCTGCCCTAGGCGCATCGCGAGGAACACGGACTGGCCGGCGAATACGGAAACTCGCAGGCAGCGGAACGGACGACCACTCGCCAGTCTTCGCCGGCGCCGGGACCGATGACGGGGGGCTCATTGGCTCTTCGACCTGGTTCGCCGGCTCATCGGGAGGCATGAAGGAGGCAAAGTCAAACTCGCCTCGGCTGTCCTCGGACACCGGTTCTTCCATCGGCATCATGTCGATGGGTGCACGCTGAGGCTTGTCGATCAGCCAAGGTTGGTCGACAACATCATCAACAGCGCCGTCGTACAGTGGCTTGTCGGTATTGGGGTCGAACTCTTCGGAAGGAGGTCCAAAGGGCTTGTCGTAGTCGGAGTCGCCACTCGGAGGATTCACCTCGCCGGTGGCATCGTCGAACGGCAGTCTGAAGTTCTCTTCGGACAGGTCGTCCGGCAAAAAGGAGTCCGCTGGAATGATGGTGTGGGTCGAGCCAACCGGCGCCAGACCGGGCTGCGCCACCGGATCAGCGGATCGCTGTCCCCACAATGCCGCCACCGGAATCAGATCGGGCATGTCTGCCTGTGCCACCGGTGCAGTCAGCGCGTCATCGGGTCCCTGGGGCAGGAATGGGGTCTCAAAGGGGCCCAACAGGAACGTCTTGGGGGCGACATCCTTGAGCGGCTCGAGCACGCCCGTCGCCAGCGGAGCCGGGACATCGTCCGAGACTCGGAACGTCGTCTCGAACTCGCTCGCGGGGTCCTCGGCGTCTTCCACCGGCTCAAATTCGGCGCCAAAGCCATCGGATGGAGCCGGAGGCTCGTTCCAGACCAGGGCCTCGGCGTCGGAGTTCGGATCGCCGACGTCTTCCAGATCGTCAGACGGCCGCTCGGGAGGAGGCTGGTGGCCAGGGTCGGGAGCAGAGCTCGTCTTCACATCCGGGAAGTCGCCGTCCCCCACATCCAGACTCTCGGCGCCCTCGAGACTCGGCAGATCGCCCACGTCCTCGGCCTGATCGAGGGTCTCGCTGAAGAAGGCGTCGCCGTCATCGCCGAAGAAATCGCCAATCGCCTCATCCTCGGTGTTCGGGTCCGCAGAGAGCAGACCTTCGGGCTCAGGCACTTCATCGTCATTGCCGTAGCCAAAGATCAGCTCGTCCTCATCGTCAAGCGGCGGGGTGTTCTGTTCAACCGCGTCGCCATCTGCATCGTCCGGGCCGGGTCCAAAGATGAACGAGGGCTCGTCGTCGACGTCCTCTGCGATGGGCGCGGGCTCCATGCCGACAGCCAAGGCGCGCGGGGTCACATCCACCTGTGGAGTGTCGGGCTCCATCGGCGGCATGACGGGAATCAGCTTGCTCTCGAGGTACCCGGCGAGGGTTTCGATGGTGGGGTAGTCCGAGAACTGGAAGTCATCGTCACGCTCGAGTCCGTAGCGGTCGCGTAGCTCGCTGAAGATCTCGGCCTGCTTGACCGTGTCGATGCCTAGATCGGCCTCGAGCTCGAAGTCCGCCTCGAGCTCATCGGGGGCGTAGCCCGTCTTCTCGGCAATCAGCTCGGTGAGGTCGGCCAGCACGTCGGCAGCGGGCGCGGGCGGGATGACCGTCGGGCCTTCCAGGAAGTCGTCCGCCAGGTGGGCGAGTGGGGCCGGGGCAATTCCAGGTAGCTCGGGTTCTGGTTCTGGTTCGGGCTCGGGCTCGGGTTCAGGCTCCGGCTCGGGCTCGGGCTCGGGTTCGGGCTCAGCGCTCACGGCATCAGCGGCGGGTGCAGCTGCTGATGGGGCGCCCATGCGATCGGACATGTAGCCAGCCAGTGCCTCGATCGTCGGGAAGTCGGCGAACTGAAAGTCGTCGTCGCGCTCGAGTCCGTACCGGTCGCGCAGCTCGCTGAAGATCTCGGCCTGCTTGACCGTATCGATGCCCAGATCGGCCTCGAGCTCGAAGTCCGCTTCGAGCTCGGCCGGCTCATAGCCCGTCTTTTCGGCAATCAGCTCAGTCAGCTCGGCCAAGACATCGGGCTTGGCCGCATCGTCAGCGGCCGCCGGCGCCGGCACGGAGTCAGAGGCGCTGTCGGGCTCCCAGGTGTCGGGCTCTACGGGTGCGGCAGCTTCGGCAGGTGCGGCAGGTGCGGCAGGTGCGGCAGGTGCGGCAGGTGCGGCAGCTTCGGCAGGTCCCGGAGGCCCCATACGGTCCGACATGTAGCCAGCAAGGGCCTCAATCGTGGGGTAGTCGGTGAACTGAAAGCCATCGTCGCGTTCGAGTCCATACCGGTCCCGCAGCTCACTGAAGATCTCGGCCTGTTTGACCGTGTCGATGCCCAGGTCGGCCTCGAGCTCAAAATCAGCCTCGAGCTCGGACGGCTCGTAGCCCGTCTTCTCGGCGATCAACTCGGTCAGCTCGGCAAGCACATCGACAGATTCGCCAGTGGCCGCGGTCGGCGCTGGCGCTGCGACAGGTTCGGGCGAGACAGCTGCGGCGACGGGCGGCGACTCAACGGGGGCTGGCTCGGCCACAGCCGGGGCAGCCACGGGCGCCACGGCAATGGGCGGCGCCCCAGGAGCCGGCGTGGACTCAACTGGCGCTTGGAAGAAGACCGAATCGACCGGGCTGATCTCGGGCACCATGGGCAACAGTTGGTCCTGCTCAGCCTCGCGAACACGTAGAGTTCGCTTGTCGACGAACTCCTCGACGTGGTCCAGACCCGTGACTTCGCGCAGCCAGGCGGCTCGCAAAGCTTGGTCCGAGACCCGTTCGTCGTTTCTGCCAATGCGTTGCCAGACCGCAAGGGCCAGCTGGCTTCCAAATCCGGCTGCGAGCCGAATCGCATAGTCGAGGTCCCGGTGCTCGCCGCGGCTGATGCGCAGGTCGCCCAGATCGGGGTCGGGGTCGCGGAAGTTGGCCATTGGCGGGACGACGCCGTACTGCAGTGCCTTGAGCGCAACGATATCCTCGATGCCGGCTCCCATGGCGTGTCCAGTGAAGCCCTTGGTGTTGGCGATGGAGATGTCGCGGGCGGCATCGCCAAAGGCGGCGCGCAGGCTGTTGATTTCGGCAGCCGCAGACCCGCCACGGGCCGGCGTAAAGGTCTCATGGGACATGAACATGGCAGAGGCCGCGATGTCCGCCGCACTGTGCCCGGAGCGCTGCTCGATCTCGTCCATCAGGCTCTTGACCGAGTCCGCAATGTGGTCCGGATTGAGCCGGGTTCCATGGAAGGCGCTGTTCACAAATCGAGTGCCCAGAAGCTCTGCGATGGGCACCACGCCACGTGCCGCTACATCTTCGGCCTTCTCGAGCACCATGGCAGCAGCGCCCATGCCCAAGATCAGCCCATGGCGACGGGCATCGAATGGCAGTGCCGCCTCTTCGACGACGTCCTTGGTCGACGCGGCGCCGGCAGCCATGAAGCCACCACCGATGTACGGCAGCATGTCGTCGCTGGTGACGTCGTCTCCGGCAATGACCAGGACACGCTCGCAGCGCCCGACCCGCAGCCAGTCCTCGGCGATCGCGATGGCTTGTGTCGTGGACGCGCAGGCGGCGTTGACGTGGGCGTTCGGGCCCCTGGCCCCAACAAACTGCGCAAACTGACTGTGCCCCATGGCCAGGACCTGGAACAGGAAGCGCCGGTCGAAGTTGCCATCTCCGTCGTCGCCACCGCTCTTGACCTTGTTGATGAGCTGATCGACTCCCGGGAAACAGCTGGCAAACACGATGCCTGTGCTGTCGCGCCAACCCTTTGGCAGCTGCCAAGGTCCGGGCACGCGCTTGCCTGCGGCCGAGGTCTTCCAAGCACGCTGCAGCGGCACACCCGCGTCCCGCAACGCCTCGATGCCAGCGACCAGCGCCAGCTCGGTGGTGATGTCCATGGCGCGAGCCAGGCCAGGATCGACACCCCATTCGGTGACGTCGAAGGCCTGCTTGCGCCCCGCAAGGCGGATGACTTGGTCCAATTCGTTGACGGGAACGAAGTCCCCGCGACCGGTCTTGGGGTCTTTGACCAGGCGGACCAGGTTCATGTCCAAGAACTCGTCTGCCTTGTCCCCGATGTGCCCGATTCGGTTCTCGCCGGACAGAATCCGAGAGAGATTATCGGCACTAAACACCGCCTCGCCGCCCGGTAGCCCCAATGAGGCTCCAGAACACACGATGGACATGGGCTGAGCAGACGCTTGAGCTGTGGGCGTTGCCGGTGCCTTGGCCGCGGGCGGAGGCAACACATTGCCTGTCGGTGCGGGTGGTGGAACCGGGCGTACTGGAGGCGCGGGAGCGGCAACAACCGGTGCCGGCACCGGCTCTGGGGTCGCGGCCTTGGCAGCGCTAAATGCAGCGGCCATGAGACCCTGCACAGCCGGCAGGAGAGCCGCGGCAAAGCGCTCGGCATCCATGCCCTCTACACCGGCCTCAGCGGCAGTGAGCAGGAACTGCTGCACGGCAGCGGGATCGGTGATCGGTGCGAGCGCCGGCGCGGGAGAGAGCTGGACCAGCTCGGGCTCACTCTCGGGAGCGGACGGTCGGGTGGCACCGATGCGTGCTGCAGCCCAATCGATGACCGACTGCAGGCTGCGGTGATTGCTGAACAGGAAGTCGCGGTCTCGGCGGAAGCCGTAGGTCTCGCGCACCACACTGAAGATCTCGGCCTGTTTGACGGTGTCGATGCCCAAATCCGCTTCGAGCTCGAACTCGAGATCGAGCTCCTCGACCGCGTAGCCGGTGGTTCTGGCCACAATGTTCAAGATGCCTGAGCGCACATCGGGCAACGCCTCGGTGGCGGCCTCGAGCGCCAGACGCGCCTCGATGGCCTCTTTCGTCGCCCGACGGGGCTCGTGTTGGCCAAACAGGTCCGGAATACCTGCGGTCGGCACCTCGCGAACGGGCATGCCCGCCGCCAACAGTCCGGCGAGTCCATCGCGGAAACTCCCGACTCCACCCCGCTTCGGGTGATTTGTGTACAGAGCGCGATGGGGACGCCGCTTGAGGATGCTGACGGTGAACCCGGTCAGCGCACGCTTGGGCCCACATTCAACGAAGGTCCGAGCACCGTCCGCATACATGCGCTCGACCTGCGCGGTCCACTCGACCGGGCTGGCAATCTGTGCCGCCAGGATGTCGATGGTGCGCTCGATGTTGTCGTTGTAGTACTCGGCGGTGACGTTGGTGGTGATGGGACGGCGAGGCCCCTTGAGCCCGAGCTTGGCCAAGACCGCGCGCAGCGGCTTGCTGGCTGGCCGCACGATGTTGCTGTGGAAGGCGTGGCTGACCGCCAGCGGATGTACGGTGATGCTGCGCGCCCGAAAGCGCTCCATGGCAGCCTCGACGCCGTCGGTCGAGCCGGCGATGACAG
>CAYYHT010000318.1:0-8530 GCA_964471355.1 uncultured Enterobacteriaceae bacterium | reverse complement strand
AATGTCCAACTTGGAAGTTGGCTTAATCGGTTCTCCGTCAGCGCCGCAGGCGACGCCATCGTCACAGTCGTCGGCAGCCGCGGCATAGCCGTCGGGCTGCGAGCAGGAGTCGACGAAGTAGGCGCTGTCGCCGTGTCCATCGCGGTCGAAGTCGATGTACCAAGTGGGCGCTCCGATGGCGTCGATGCCGTCGATCGAGCCGTCGCAGTTGTTGTCGATGCTGTCGCACAGCTCGTTGGCGTCGGGATGCACGGTGTCATCGCCGTCGTTGCAGTCGCCATCGCAGCTGCTGATGCCGTCGTTGTCAAAGTCGAAGCCGTCATCGACCACGCCGTTGCAGTCGTTGTCGACGCTGTCGCAGTTCTCGATGGCGCTGGGGTAGGACTGGGCGTCGCCGTCGTCGCAGTCGCTGCTGTCCGCGATAAATCCAATGGGCGCGCTGCAGCCCTGAACCGCCACGGCGGAGTTGCCGTAGCCGTCGCTGTCGCCGTCGGCGTACCAGACGGTCTGGTCTGACGCGTTGACATCGGTGCTGCCGTCGCAGTCGTTGTCCAGGCTGTCGCAGACCTCGACGCCGCCCGGATGGGCTTGGTCCGAGGAGTCGTTGCAGTCTCGGTTGTCGGTGACGTAGCCCTCGGGGCTGTCGCAGCTGGTGGTCGCGTCAAAGGCGTCGCCGTAGCCGTCGCTGTCGTCGTCGGCATACCAAGTGCTCTCGCCTAGCGAGCCCGGTTCGTCGGTCGCGCCGTCGCAGTCGTTGTCGACCGAGTCGCAGGTCTCGACCTCGTCTGGATTGATGCTGGCGACGGTGTCGTTGCAGTCTTGGCAGGCGGGGAAGGTGTCGCCGTCGGCGTCGGTGTAGCCCGAAGAACCGTCGCAGTTGTAGTCGTTGGGATCGGCGCAGTCTGCTTCGGCTGCTCCGGGGTAGAAGTCCGAGTCCCCGTCGTCGCAGTCGGTGCTGTTCTCGACCCAGCCCGGCGGCTGGTCGCAGGCGGTGTCAGTGGCGGTCGAGCTGCCGTAGCCGTCGCCGTCGCTGTCGACGTACCAGACCGGCGCATCGGTGGATTCGTTGTCGATGAGTCCATCGCAGTTGTCGTCGATGCCATTGCAGGACTCGGGTCCGCCGGGGAACACAGCCGGGTCCTCATCGTTGCAGTCGACATCGTTGGCAAAGGTGTCGCCGTCCAGGTCGACGGCGATCGGCTCTGGGTCGCGGCAGCCAACAATGGCCAAGGGCAAGAGCAGCAGGAGACGAGTGTGCATGGAACCTCCGAGCGACTGTTATACCTGGAGAATGAGCCCAGTAGAGGCATTGCGCGGGTTGCTGCAGCACATCGAGCGTCCCGCATCAAAGCTCCCATGGGCCAAACAGCGGCGATGGACGGTGGCCACCCATGTCTGGGAGGAGTCCGGACTTCCAGTGATCGATCTGCACGATCTGTCAGTGAAGTTGGGCTTGGCAGTGGTCGAGGTGATTGCCGAGCAGGGCAGGGGGCTGCCCGCCGGTGCGGTGACCCTCATTCCAGGGCGTGGCAAGCACACTCCGGGCAAGTCGACCCTGCGTGATGCGGTCCGCCATGCGTTGATGGAGTTGGCCAGGGACGAGGGCTACGCGCTGTTTCCGAGGGGACCCGGGCGCTTTGTGATCATCACCGATCCCGACCGTGCCCCGGCTTCGGCGACGGGCCGTCCGGGTCCGCTGTTCTGGGCGGTTGTGGCGCTGGTGGTGGCCGGTATCATCGCTACCCTATGGAATGCCGGCGGCTGACGCGCGTTACCGGTTGGCATGCTGTTGCTGCTCTCCACACTCGCAATCGCTGAACTGCCGGGCACCGAGCTGCTGGGCAAGGGGCAGATGGATCGGCTGATCGAGCGCGTTGGCATCGAGTCGGCTGACCAGTTGCCCTCGTACCAGCTCGACCTGTCTCTGTCCGATGCCGAGGGCCGCTACACCGGGCGCAGCACGGTCACTTGGGTCAACAACACCGGCAAGCCGGTCATCGAAGTGCCCTTCCTGTTGCTGTCGAACCGATCCGAGCAGGGCGGGGGCACCCTGCAGGTCACCGGCGCGACGGTCACACGCGGCCCGGTCGGCACGTGGAAGAGCGAGCTTCCCACCGAGGGCGTCTTGGCGCTGTCGCTTCCATTGGGACCCGGCGAGACCCTGGTGGCCGAGCTCGAGTTTGGCGGCACACTGCGCCGAATTCCCGCGTCGTCCAACGACATGCTCGGACAGCTGGGAGGCATGGAGAGCGGGGACTATGGCCTGCTCGCAGAGGGCGAGGGCCTCATCACGGTGGCGCTCGCCTATCCGCAGCTCGCTCCCTTCTCGGGTGGCGAGGCCCGGACCGGCGGTGGCGGCGGCGTCGGCGATGTCGGCTGGAACGAGGTCAGTGCCTTTGATGTGCGCATCGTGACCCCCGAGGGCATGCGCGTGGTGACGAACCTGGTCGACCAGCCTGCCAAACCGCTTGGAAAGGGCGTTCAGGTCACGGTTGCGGCTGGGGTGGGGGTGCGCGAGTTCGTGTTCTGTGCCAGCCGCGATTTTCGGATGGCCGAGCAGGTGGTGGGTGGCGTCACCATGCGCAGCTGGTTCCTCGAGAAGGACCGCGAGGCTGGCCTCGCGAGCCTGCATGACGCGGCGGCCACGGTGCGCTTCTTGGACGACACCCTGGGCGACTTTCCGTTCACCGAGCTGGACCTGGTCGAGGCCAGTCTGGTGGGCGGTGCTGGAGGCATGGAGTTCAGCGGCTTGGTGCTGATCGGCGCCTTCCTCTACCGAGACCCGGCAGCCGCGGGCAGTCCGATGGCTGCGCAGTTGAACATGCTGGGGCAGCTCAGCGGGGCGGCGGACTCGGGCCTGTCTGCGCGCCTGGACGACACCCTCGAGTCGAGTCGGCGCTTTACCGTCGCCCACGAGGTCGCCCATCAGTACAGCCCGGCGCTGCTGGGTACGGACGCCTGGCAGGACCCCATCATCGACGAGCCGCTGGCGCAGTACTTGGCGGCCAGGGCGGTCGAGCAGATGGGCACCGGTGGCAGCACCGCACAAGAGCTCGAGCAGGGCGCCCTGGTGAACTACGCGGCCTTTCGGTTGCTGGGCGGAGCAGATGGTGCCGCCGACCGCTCGACCGATCAGTTCGCCGCCAACCTTGAATATGCAGCCCTGGTCTATGGCAAGGCGCCCTATTTCTATGTGGCGCTCGAAGACGATGTGGGGCGGGCCAAGCTGGACCGTGCCCTCAAGGGAGCCATCGCCAAGCACGCCTGGGGCGTTGTCGACAGCGAGACCTGGGTGAGCTCTCTCGAAAAATCCGGTGCCAAGGGCGCCAAGAAGCACGCCGACCGCTGGTGGAAGGGCGCACACGGTGACGAAGATCTGCAGCTCGATGCCGAGGGCCACCGCGCCTTGGAGCTGATGTTGGGACCCGAGCTCGCGGTGCAGCTCGAGCAGACCATGGCACTGTTGGGCACGACGCCTGCGCAGCTGTTTGGCGAGCTGGTCCCAGGAGGCATTCCCACCGGTGGGGCTCCGGCGACCACACCTGAAGTCAGCCCCGAACAGATGCTGGAGCTGCTCGACAAGCGGCCCTGACTTGCGGACCTGTGAGGGCGGCGACAGTCTGTGCAACTGTATGGGCCGCTATGATTTGGCTGCGAGGTGACCGGTGAAGGAATTCAGAGTGGCTTCTCCTGCGGGAGAGAGCGTGCGAGTTCGAGCGAACAACTGGCTCGACTCACTTGCCAAGGCGGCCGCCTTCTTTGAGTTCGATACGTCCGGGCCAGTGAACTGGACGCTCAGTTCAGCCGAGGGCGTGGTCGAGGTAGCCGGCCCCGACGGGGTGCTGTGGACGATCGCCGAGGCCAGCGCCGAGCTTCAGATTCAGATTCTGGGCCATGTGGAGGAGGACTTTCCCCTCGAGCACAAGACCACGGGTGCCAGCGGCCAGGTGTTCCGCGGGCTGCCTCCGATGATCACGATGCCGGGAACGTCGATCAAGCCCGAGAACGCCGTCTTCTCGCGCCATGACCTTTCCGAACACCTCTTCGAGATGTCCGGCGACATTGCTGGCAAGCCGGCAGACGAGGCCGCACACGTGGCACTGGGACACATCCACAACTTTGTGGCCTTCTCGGATGCGCTCGTGGTGAAAGGGTCATTGGACGACACTGGGTTCGCCGTCATCTTGGGCCAGGGCGAGCTGGGCGAGGTGTTGATCGGGCACGAGGTGCCGTTTGATGTCGGTGTGTTGGGTCAGTGCCACGCCAATCACATGGCTGTGTGGCTGACCTCGGTCACTCCGCAGCGGCTGTCCCACCTGCCCGACCGAGTGCATCCGCTGATCGAGTCTCTGCTGGCCGTGCCCGTCGTCGCCGATGACGGCTGGTTCTGGGGCGTGCTGCACCTGCTGAACATCTCGCCGCGGACCGACGAAGCTGCGGTCGAGGCGGCGGGAGCGATTGCTCGCACCCTGGCCAACGCGCTGCGCGGCTAGCTACCTCAGGTACTCGTCGACCAGATCAATGAGTCCCGGGGGCTCGGTCGACAGGAAGGTGAAAGCAAAGCACATCTCTTCGTCGGTGCGCTCGCCGTCGTGAGTGGTCTCGGTGCGGTCGGAGCTGTCATAGGTGCACGAGATCGAGATGCCGTCGCCAGCCTGGACCACGGGCGGGTCCTTGAACATGAAGGTCATCTGGTTGTCGAAGTCCCACTGGTCGGAGCGAGCGACGCATTCCTCGGTGCCGTCGGGGCGCACGATGCCGGCCGAATAGGCGCTTCCGATGCCATGCATGTGCGGGAAGGTGCCGTGGATGGTGACTTGGTAGTCGATGAGTGCGGGCAGATCGAAGCTCTCGGTGACGACCGTGGACTGCTCACCCGGCGGAATGCTGAAGCTGCCGAACTTGCCGAGCGGTGCCTGAATGACGCGGTAGTCGACGCTGTCAGTCAGCTTGAAGTGGTAGCCGGATTGGTCGGTCACGCCGCTGTCTAGGCCGTTGTCGAAGTAGTGCATCTGCATGACCACGTACTGGCCTGGCTCGATCTTCAAGCCGTAGCCCTCGTCGAACTCGACCGGCAATCCGCCGGGAGCCCACCCGGCCAACATGCCGGCACCAGGGCTGGCGTTGTTGATGCAGTTCTTGCCCTTGGTGGGGTCGTAGTTGTTCGGCAAGGAGGTGGCGACGTACGCCACGACGTGGTGAATGAGCCCCGGTTCGTCGATGACGGGGGACATGGCCGTGATGTACTGGGTCTCGGTGAGGCCCGTCTCAAGGTAGAAGCAGCGGTACTCGTTGCCCGGGTTGGATTCGTCGCTGAAGGTCGGCGCATAGGCGTTGGGCAGCTGAATCTCGAGATCCCAGGTGTCGAGCTCGGTGACGATGGGCTCGACGGTCACCATGTCTTCCGGGTCACCGATGGGCTTGCCGTTGTCGATCCATGCGGCGAGGATGTCGATGTTGTCCTGGCTGATGGTCAATCGCTCGGATCCCAAGAAGTCACGGCAGTCGGGGTCAGTGACCGGAGGAGGCATGGTGCCTTCGCTGGTGCGGATCAATAGACGCTCGGCGAGAATGACTGCGACGTCCGGGTCGCTGAAGTCGCCGACCCCTGGCCCTTCGCCGGAGTGGCACCGCAGGCAGCTGGTGTCGAGTACCTCGCGCACTTCTGGGTAGTAGGCGACCCCTGGGGTGCCGACGTCTGTGTCGTCAGGGTCTGTGGCGCCGTCTGGGTTGCATGCGGACAGGACAATGACGGACAGGGCGAGCAAGGACCGGATCATGAGGGCTCCAAGAACCGGGTCAAGGTAGGCCCGCAAAGGCCCACCCGCTGTCCAGGGACTGTCAGGTTCGCGAGGCGAATGCGGGCGCGGAACCTCGGTCGTGAGGCGCCTGCCAATCGATGATGGGTCCGAGCGGCACGTAGCGGCGCGGGTTGAGGCTCATCGAGTTGCCGTAGTAGCCCTGCTTGTAGATCTCGACCTGGACGGTCTCGCCGATGCCCGGGGTGGCGTACAGGTCGCGGGTATAGGCCCACAGGTTGGGGTAGTCGACGATCTTGCGCAGGTTGCAGCGGAAGTGGCCGTAGTAGACCGAGTCGAAGCGGACCAGCGTGGGGAACAAGCGGATGTCGGCCTCGGTCAGCACGTCACCGGCCAGGTAGCGCTGGTTCGCCAAGATGCCCTCGATGCGGTCGAGTGCAGCAAAGACCTGGTGTGCGGCCTCTTCGTAGGCGGCTTGTGTCCGCGCGAAACCGGCCTTGTAGGTCCCGTTGTTCAGCTGTGGGTAGATCCAGCTGTTCAGCTCGTCGATCTGCTCGCGCAAGTGCTCGGGGACCAGCTGCACGTCGCTGACGCCGAAGCTGTCGAGCTGCCGCAACAGCTCACTGCTCTCGTTGCCGATGATGGTCTTTTCGGTCCGATCCCACAGTGCGGGGACGGTTGCACGGCCCGTGTAGTGCGCATCGGCGCCCACGTAGATCTTCCACAGATGCAGCCGTCCATCTGCGTTTGGCTCGAATCCGTCGGCCCCCTCGGGGAACCACCATCCCTCGTCGTCGCGGCGGAAATGAGCCACGGTCTGAGTGATGTGGTCGCGGTTGCCCAGCAGGTTTCGCGCGATGATCAGGCGTTGGCTCCAGGAGCAGTTGTGGGCGACCCACAGGTGAAAGCGCCCCGCCGGGACCTCGGTCAGCGTGCCGTGAAAGACGGTCGGCTCGCGTTGGTACTTGCCATCGGTGCTGGCGCCTTGGGTGTCTTCGTCTGTGAACCAGGTGCCGTTGATCAGTCTGCCCATGGGGGTCGGCTAACCGGTGCCGCACGGGCTAGGCTCCTGGCATGCGCATCACGGTGTACATCGCGACCTCGCTCGACGGCTTCATTGCCCGGCCCGACGGCACCCTTGACTGGCTCGAACCCGATGTGGCGGACCCGCCCGAGACTGGGGACGTGCCCCCCGCAGATCAGGACGAGCCCAATGACATGGGCTGGGGCGAGTTCATCGCTTCGGTCGATGTGCTGGCCATGGGGCGGCACACCTATGAGGTGGTGCAGGGCTTTGATGTGCCATGGCCCTACACCGTGCCTGTCGAGGTGCTGTCACGGTCCCTGACCGACGCGGACATTCCCGATGAGCTGGCCGGCAAGATTCGCTTCGTGTCCGGAACGCCGAGCGAGCTGGCCGCTGGCTGGCGAGAGCGTGGCATGAGCCGCGTGTACCTCGACGGGGGCCGGGCCGTGCAGGCCTTCTTGGCCGCGGGACTGGTCGATGAGCTGATCATCACCACCATTCCGGTGCTGATCGGCGAGGGCATTCCCCTGTTTGGCAGTCTTCCCGCAGATGTGCGGGTCGAGCACCGAGATCATCAAGACCTGGGCGGCAGCATCGTTCAGGACACCTATGGAGTGCTGCGATGAGCGGACCCCAAGACATCTTTGGCATCGGCGTGGCCGGCAACTTCACTGGGCACCTCGAGCAGGCCGGCGAGGCCGCGGACTTCGCCCATGTGGTCACCCGCGACGCCAAGGCGCCCAAGGGCATCTTTCCCTGGTACCTGCCTGGGGACGGCACCAGCTTTCTGCATACGTGGCCCCTGTCGTCCGATGCCCTAAGGCTTCCTGATGACCCGACCTACCGTGTGCAGACCGAGCCCGAGGTCGGCCTGCGCTGTGAGCTCAGCTACGACGGCGACCGGGTCACCCGGGTGCATCCGGTCGAGATGGCGGCGTGGAATGACGCGAGCATTCGCCAGCCGCCAGCGCCCAAGATCAGCCTCAAG
Organism: uncultured Enterobacteriaceae bacterium; assembly: GCA_964471355.1. GTDB lineage: Bacteria > Myxococcota_A > UBA796 > UBA796 > CAYYHT01. The sequence continues at coordinate 756 of CAYYHT010000318.1, read as the reverse complement.
AAGAACTGGGGAGCCAACACCAAGGGCTGTGCCGCCCGCACCATTGCCATCGATGGCCTGGCTGCTGGTGGCTTGGCGGACCGGTTTCGACTCGCGTCCTTCCTCGTGACCGAGGACAGCCTGTTGGACTACGGCGAGGACAGCGCCTTGGTGGGCTACTCCTACTTCCATCAGACGCTGCTGGACTGGCTCGCCGACCGGCTGAGCTTCCAAGAGGATGGCGGCCCACTCGAGAACATGTCGCAGCTGCTGGCGGCCCACGGGCATCCCTCGCAGTGCTGGGTGAGCATCGGAGCCACGCGCTACACCGAGCAGGGCGACCGCCGCATGCTCGCTCGTGGCGAACAGAGTGTGGTGGTGGTCTACGACGCCGAGCTGCACTCCGCGGCATCGATTCGCGACCGTGCCCGGTCTGGTGACGACGTGGCCGAGGGCATGAGCCTGCTTCGTCAGACGGTCACATAGAAAAACCGCCGGGACGAGTCCCAGCGGTTTGATTCGGCGATTGCTGAACCGCCGCTATGGAGTCGGGACTATGCCGGCTCGGGGTCGGCCTTTCCGCCGCCGGCGAACATCTTGGCGAGGACCGCGATGACCGCGACCATGCCACCCATGATCATCACGCCGACGCAGATGAGGCCAATGGCCAGCAGCGGTCGGTAGAAGATCCAGGCCAGAGCCATGGTTCCGAGCGAGCAGACTGCCGCGCCGCCGAAGGCCAGCAGGCCCACTGCGAAGGTGGCGATCGAGCCGGCA
>CAYYHT010000317.1:0-8545 GCA_964471355.1 uncultured Enterobacteriaceae bacterium | reverse complement strand
ATGCGCTTGAGCAGCTCGGCCAGCTCGAATTCGAAGCGACGACGAACGGTCTCAAAGCGGAAGTTGAGCCAGTGCCGGAGGATGGCCTAGAGGTCCAGCCGGTCCGGGGTGGCCATGTCGCTCTCGCCAGGGGTGGGCACCAACACCGTGAGGTTCACTGGCCACGTGCCCTGCAAGTTTGTGTGCTTGTACAGGAAGGCCATGGCCTTTTCGGGGCTGGCTCCGCGCTTGAGCTCGAGCACGATGCGGATGTCATCGGTGGACTCGTCCCGAACGCCAACAATCAGCGGCAGCTTGCGGCTGCCCACAAGCTCGCCCACCTTTTCGAGCAGCTTGGACTTGTTCTGGCCGTAGGGGACCGAGTTGATGACGATGATCTTGCGTCGCTCGGCGGTCTCGATGGTGTACTCGGCCCGCACCTTGAGGCTGCCGCGGCCGGTTTCGTAGATGTCGAGCAGCTCTGGACCGCTGGACAGGATGCGTCCGCCGGTTGGGAAGTCGGGGCCCGGGATGAACTGTATGAGGTCTGCGACCGACAGCGACGGTTTGTCGATGAGTGCCAGGCAGGCGTCGATGACCTCGCCCAGGTTGTGCGGTGGCACCCGGGTGGCCATGCCGACGGCGATGCCCTCGCAGCCGTTGACCAGCAGCTGCGGGAACTGCGCCGGCAGGACGATGGGCTCGAAGCGTTGGCCGTCGTAGTTGGGCCGAAAGTCCACCGTCTTCTTCTTGATCTCGGTCAGGAGCTCTTCGGCGAGGGGACGCAGACGGCACTCGGTGTACCGCATGGCAGCGGCCTTGTCGCCGTCGATCGAGCCGAAGTTGCCCTGCCCATCGACCAGGGTGCTGCGCAGGCTGAAGTCCTGGGCCATGCGCACGAGTGCGTCGTAGATGGACTGGTCACCGTGAGGGTGGAACTTGCCCATCACTTCGCCGACGACGGCCGCACACTTGCGGTAGCGACCGGACGGGTGCAGTGACAGCTCGTTGAACATCGTGTACAGGATCCGGCGCTGCACCGGCTTGAGGCCGTCTCGCACATCGGGAAGGGCCCGAGACGTGATGACGCTCATCGCGTAGCTTAGGTAGCGCTCACGGGCGGCCACGTGCAGCTGCACAGGTTCGACTACCTGCATGGCGGGCTCCGGGTGGGACTGGATCAGGTGGGTAAATGCGCCGAGTCAGGGAAACCCGGGCGGCATCGGTCCTTGCATTGTAGCAACCGCGCTGATCGAGGGCAAAAACACGATCCTCAAGGATCGCCCGGCCTCAGATTGGCACGACCTCGTGGGCGACGTCGCTCACCGTGCCGATCAGCCCCAGCCACCAACCCAGGCTGATTGCGGTGCTTGCATTTAGCGGCATGGCCAAGCAGGCGATGACCAAGGCGACTGTGTGCGCGCCAGTCCACTTTTGACGGGAGAGGGCCGAAACGGCACCGTAGGTCAGCACGCAGACGATGATGCAGCTTCCGGTGGTTGCCCAAGCGGCCTTCTGAAGGGGGGCAGCGGCCAGAAAAATGATGGCCGGAGCTCCCGAGACGCCGGCGAGCGTGTGGCCAATCCACTCGACTCCCTCGGCAACGTCATCGCGGGTGCGCTTGCCAGATGCGATGTCGTCGTGGGACTTTCGCAGCCACCAAATCGACACGCCAATCCACCATAGAGCGAGCGGATAGCACCATCCGATGGCGTAGCCCGTATCTCCGAGGGCGAACATGAACAGAAGACCCAAGGCCCATGCCGCGACCGGCATGACGTAGAGGTTGGACACGACATCCGAGATGGATTCTTCTGCGCTCATCGGGACTGTTGTACCACTACCGGCCCAGTGGGTAGACCACGGGGTTGCCATCGGCGTCGATCTCAACAGGAAGAACCTGTTCGATGAGGCCCCAGCGGACGGTGTCGCGGACCTCGACCACCTCGACAGTGCCACCGAAGGTGTAGTCGTAGTCCGAGAACTGCGTCCCAGGTGAGTGGTTTGTCGAGTGCCCAGTGGCAAAGTTGGCGAGCGGATCGACGTCGAAAGTCAGGCTGCGAATGTAGGCGCCGCGCCCATCAGTGTGGGTCTGGTGGAAGTCCCAGTGCAGGCGACTCCAGCCCGCGGCGACCTGGCCGTTCAAGGCCGTGTCGAGCGTGCGGGTCGCTGGGTCGGGGTCGGGCGGTGCCAGGGGCTCGAACTGGCCCCCATCGCCCAGCTCATAGAAATGGTCCTGGTTGATCTCGATGGTCTCTAGGTCGTGGCGGGTGACGAGTGCCAAGACGTTGACGGTCACCGCGATGCGGGCCTCGTCAGCGACCGCATCGAGGCATTCCCGCTCTTCTTCGTGGGTCAGGCCGGCTGTAAAGTTGGCAGTCACCGACGTCAGGACCTGTGTGCCGTCGTCCGACAGCGTGGGTTCGCCAAGCTCGATGCCCATGCTGGTAGGAAGCCAGCCGTACTCGGGGCGGTAGCAGTCGGTGCCGCCCTCGAGGGCCTCGTTGGTGTCGAGCGACAAGCCCGTGATGATCACCGCTGGGGTTCCCTTGGCCTTGCTGCCGAGGTCGATGACGAGCTCGGTGGTCGCGCCCGGACCGTCGGCAATGACCGAGGCTCCGCCGCTGCCGAAGACCATGCCTCTCTGTTTGACCCGCACCCAGCGCATGGCGATGTTGGCGGAGTCATAGAACGGGAATTCGCGGCAGGTGTCGCTGTCGCAGCCTTCGGGCAGGTCAGCGCGAGAGACCTGGGAGGTGGACGTGCCACCGACAATGCCGTCCCACGCTGCGCCTTCGGCGTCCATGCCCGCATCGAAGTAGGACAGGCGATGGTTGAACGAGGTCCACTGGTAGCCATGGCCGGCCATCCAGAACGCCTCACCGGGCTCGGAGCAGCCCGAAAGCAAGAGCATGGCCATAGTGGCGAGGACAGGTCTCAAGGTCTCTCCTGGTGGGCACGTGGGCTGGCTGTGGTCAGGTCCACCCTAGCCCTGAGATTTCAGGACTGCTGCTTCTTGATGCTGACTGCGGTCACAACGATCTCGTAGGTGGCCGACGTTCCTTCGCCTTGGGGAGCCTTTTCGGGATTGGCGGACTCGCTCGCAAAGTGAGCCGCGGTCTCGGGGTCGGCGTCTTTCTTGACCACGGTGCCCTCGAGCTCGCACAGGCCGCCGGTGGTGTCCATGTCGACGCCAAAGGAGTGGTCCTTCATGGTGACGCGCATGGTGCGGGCCTTGTCGTCCTGAACGACCATCCAGCAGCCCTTCTTTTGGCAGACGTCGGCGACTTCTCCGGTGATGCGGACGTTCTTGCCCACATGGGGATCGGGATCGTCGAGCACGCTTGTGACCGAGATGGCGCTGGAGCCCTCGGTGAAGGGATCACCCCAGTGTTTCCACTCTTGCTCGGCGGTCGGACTCGCTTCTGGAGCGGCCTCAGCCACTGGTTTGGCGGGAGCCTCTGCAGCCGGTTCGGGGGAGCCGCAGGCAATCAGAATGAGAAGAAGTGCTGTCATGGGTGCCTCCATCGCGACGGCGCAGATAACTGTTCGCATGGTTGAGGTCGTGCTCATCGCAATATTGGTTGCCGCGGCAGGCTCGGTCCTTGCCGGGCTGGCTGCGGTGAGGTCGCTCAATCGCTACGGCCTGCGGCCTCTTCAGCACTCTCGATGGGATGCCATCATCGTGGCTGGCTGCAAAGTGATGCCCGACGGCTCGCCATCCACGGCGTTGGCTCGAAGGGTCCGCGTGGCCGTTCGCCTGTTCGAGAAAGGACGGGCACCGCTGCTGGTCATGACCGGTGGGGTCGGAGAGCACGGTCCATCCGAGGCAGCCGTCAGTGCTCGCCTGGCCCATGGTCTGGGAGTGCCCAAAGCCGCGCTGGTGATCGAGGACCGCTCGACAACCACCGAGGAAAACGCGAAGTTTTCGGCCGAAATGGTCCAAGCAAAGCGCATTATCGTGGTGAGCGATGCCTACCACATCCTGCGCTGTGAGCGGGTCTTCTCGCGCTACTTTGGCGAAGTGCGCGGGGTGGGGGCGCCTGTGCCTGTCGAGGTCTTCTACAAGCAGGGAGCTCGCGAGCTGGCGGCACTGCTGCGCTACGGAGTGGCGGGTCGCCTATAGACGGCCTAGAGTGCCCGGCACCCTAAGGAGACACACATGCGCGCGACCCACGCTGTGCTTCCACTCTTCCTTCTCTGCCTGACCTCATGCACGATCGACGTTGGCGTCTCCGATGTCGCTGCCTGCGATGGCATCCTTCAGGCCCAAGAGTCGACTGTGGACGACGTGTTCGACCGCGATCTCGATGGGTACTTCGACGGAAACAACGCCGGCTGTGCGGCGACCTATGACGCTGAACTGCTTGACTGCGACGATGGCAACCCAGACGCCAACCCCATCGCCACCGAAATTCTCTGCAACAACCTCGATGACGACTGCAACCCCGCCACGAGCGACCTCGATGAGCGCAGCTGCATCGAGAGCTACGACGGCACTTGGACGCTGGACCAAAACATCAGCTTGAACTGCGCCATGGGCAACGTGCTCATCGACTTCGATCGATGGATCGTCAACCACAGCGACCCCAGCATCGACTTCACCCCGATCGGCAGCGGACTGCAGCCCGGTTCGATGGCCGGCACGGTTCAGGCCTCGGGCGCCTACAGTGTCACCAAGACCGTTCCCGGTGGCTGCACCGAGACCTACACAATCGACGGCAACTTCACCTCTCCCAATACGGTCGAAGGCACCTTTGTGGCGGACTTTGCCGGCGGATTCAACTGCCTGGACTGCACCACCACCAATTGGAACTTCACCGCGTCGCGGTAGTGCCCGGCGCGTGCTACGGTGCGTCCGCTTCGATGGAGAACAACCATGCGCGCTCTTTCACTGGCCATGCTGCTCATTCTCGCCGGTTGCGGCGACCCCGATGCCGACGGCGATGGCTACCCGGCGTCCCAGGACTGTGACGACACCGACCGATTGGTCAATCCCGGAGCCGAAGAGGTGCCCTATGACGGCGCCGACAACGACTGCGCACAGCAGACTCGTGACGACGACCTGGACCTCGATGGCTTTGACGGCGAGACCGACTGCGACGACGAAGAGCCGCGCGCCAAGCCCGACGGCGAAGAGATCTGCGACGGAATCGACAACAACTGCGACGGCATCGTCGACAACGGCACTGGCAATCCCTTCTGGGAAGATGCTGACGGCGATGGCTTTGGCGACAACGCCAGCACCCAGCTGCTGTGCTCGGCCCAAGACGGCTGGGTTGCCAACGACGACGACTGTGACGATGGCGACGTCGAGGTCAACCCCGATGCGGACGAAGTCTGCAACGGTGAAGACGACGACTGCGACGGCATCAATGACGACAACGCCATTGACGCGACCACGCTGTTCATCGACTACGACGACGATGGCCAAGGCTCCAATGCCTACACCCTCGACTCCTGCTCCGGCTCCGAGGCGGGCTGGGTGACCAACGACCTCGACTGCAATGACTCCGACGCTGACTCCTACGAGGGGGCCACAGAGGTGTGCAACGGGGCCGACACCGACTGCGACGGCAGCATCGACGACAACATCTCGGCCACCGAAGTCTGCGATGGAGTGGACAACGACTGCGATGGCACGATCGACGTGGGCGCGTCCGATGCGACGACTTGGTACATGGACTACGACGGAGACGGAACGGGCGACGACGCCCGCACTGTCATGGCCTGCTCCCAGCCGAGCGCTGACTACGTGAGCACTGGCGGCGACCCCGACGACACAGACTCGGGCCTCTAGACTGCAGGGGGTCTGATGTCCCACCTCGATACCTTGGCCGCATACCAAGCGGCGGCCGTTCGCGTTGTCCTCAACCAGGGCGAGCCCGTCGACGAGTTCGGCAGCGGCGGCGGATTGGCCGACGCCTTTGACCGCCTGGGCCGGGCTCCGCTGGCCTCGGTGTTGGCTGACGCTGCGGTCGCGAGCGTGCACCTGTCCGATGGCGACTTGGTCATCGAGGGTGAACGCCGCGGTGATGGGGCGCGCATTGCCGTCTCGTGGGGCGACCAGGCCATTGTCGACGAGGCCCTTGCACTGCCGGCGTCCAGCGGAACCGTGCGTGACCTCGCGGCCCACGATCTGGGCTCTGCTGAGTTTCGGTCGGCCCATGGAGTGAAGTGGGCCTACATCGCTGGCGCCATGGCCGGTGGAATCGGCTCGGCAGACATCCTGATCGCCATGGGACGCGCCGGTCTGATGGGCTTCTTTGGTGCCGGCGGCCTGCCCGTCCCGGCGGTTGAAGCTGCGCTGCAGCGGGTGACTGCAGAGATTCCCGACAAGGCCTGGGGGTTCAACCTGCTGCACAACCCGGTCGAGCCAGCTGTCGAAGAGGCCACCGTCGACCTGTACCTCAAGTACGGGGTCAAGAGAGTGAGTGCGTCGGCCTATATGGACCTGACCGCGGCCGTCGTGCGCTTTCGCTTTGCGGGCATTCATGTCGACGACGCGGGTCAGACCGTGGCTCCGAACCACGTGTTCGCCAAAGTGAGTCGCGTTGAAGTCGCTGACAAGTTCATGCGCCCGCCACCACAGCGAATCTTGGATGAACTTGTTGCGGCCGGCGCGCTGACCGCCGAACAGGCAAAGCTGGCGTCGACCCTGCCCACCGCACTCGATGTGACCGCAGAGGGTGACAGCGGCGGGCACACCGACAGGCGTCCGACGATGGTCTTGTTGCCCGAGCTTCAGCGCCTGCGGGACCGCATCGCCGGTGAGCTTGGCTACGCGCCTGACTGCGTGCCCAGAGTCGGCGCGGCAGGAGGCATCGGCACTCCACAGGCGGCATGGGGCGCGTTCGCCATGGGTGCGGACTACGTCATGACGGGCTCGGTGAACCAAGCCAGCCTCGAGGCGGGCACATCGGACATGGTCAAACAGATGTTGGCCGCGGCCACCTATGTCGATGTGGCGTCGGGACCGGCTCCGGACATGTTCGAAATGGGTGCCCATGTACAGGTGCTTGGACGGGGCTCGATGTACGCCCAACGCGGGCAGAGGCTCTATGATCTGTACAAGCGCTATGGGTCGATGGAAGAGATTCCCGATGCCATCCGCGGCAAGATCGAGAAGCAGATCTTCAAGGCACCTCTCGACGAAATCTGGGAGGGCACCCGGTCATTCTGGCAGGGGCGCGACCCGGCCCAGGTCGAGCGTGCCGAGCGAGATGGGCGCCACAAGATGGCCCTGACCTTTCGGTGGTACCTCGGTATGGCCAGCAGATGGGCGCGCTTGGGTGAAAAGGACCGCAAGCGGGACTTTCAGATCTGGTGCGGACCGGCCATGGGTGGCTTCAACAGCTGGGTTGCGGGTACCGAGCTCGAAAAGCTCGAGAATCGCAGCGTCGTCGCCATTGCCGACGCCATCATGAGCGGAGCCGCCGACAGTGCGAACCGCACCATCGCCGGCCTGCTCTAGACGCTCTCCATGATCTTGTTGGCGCGCTGGCGGTCCCACTTGGCGCCGAGCGATGCAAAGGTCTCTTCGGATTGGACCAGGCTCTCGCGTCCCAGACGGTCGATAAAGCCGAGGCGGCGACCAAGCTCGACTTGGGCCAGCGCCATCTCAAAGGGCATGCCCAGCTCGTAGGCCTCTTCGACGGCGTCTTGGAGCATGTCTGTGGCACCCGACTCGTCTTCGTCTAGCCACTTCGCCCACGCGGTCATCACCTTGTGACGGGGTCCGGCGACCGGCATGATCTCGGCGTAGGCGTCGAGCAGGGTCAACGCGTCGCGCATGCTGCCGTCGCGGCGGTCATAGGTCTTGTCTTCGGCCTGTACGTCAGTCTCGAGCAGCGTCAGGAAGATCTCGGGGATGGAGCTGTAGGTCTCGAGGTACTCGAATGACAGCGGCGACGACTCCATGAGCAACGACAGAGCTTGAGACGCCGCTTGCTCTGCGATGTCCATCTCGCCGCGTCGGAATGAGATGGCAGCACTGATGGCCCAGATGCGTCCGAGCGCTTCCTCATTTCCGTTCTGCTGGACCAGAGTCGACGCCTGATCGAGGAACACCTTGGCCTCGGTGGCGTATCCGCGGCGCATCATGCCCTCGGCAGACCCGAGGAAGGCGCGCAGCTGTTGGCCGAAGTGGCCTGCGGCGCGTGCGGCTTTGGTGACCTCGGCCATGTCCTTCATGGCGGGCCCGAACTCGCCTCGGTAGTGCAGTGACGTGGCGTTGATGACGCGGCATTCGGAGGTCAGGTGGGCATCGCCCGAGCGGTCGGCAAGTCCGAGTGCCTTTTCGAGGGCACCTATGCATCGCTCCCAGTCGCCAGTTCCCAAGAAGAAGCCTGCGAGGCCTCGATACAGCTGCGAGAGCTCGTCGATTGTGGTCTGGGCATCGGCGACCTCGATGGCCTTCGTCGCAAATTCCTCGGCGTCCTCTTGCTTGCTCTGGGCCTGGCAGATCTGGGCCATCTGGCCATATGCCAGCGCCAACACCGGCGACGAGCCCATGCGCTCTGCGGTGTTGACCGCCCGAGTGGTGTGCGTGGACGCGCTGTCGTAG
>CAYYHT010000316.1:0-8573 GCA_964471355.1 uncultured Enterobacteriaceae bacterium | reverse complement strand
AGACGCGCTTTGTGTCCGGATTCCCGTAGTTCGGCACGGTCCAGAGGGGAGACATGCTGCCCTACGTACCCGAACACCAGGGGGCCGTGAAGGTCGGCGTGCATCACGACCGGTTCGCAGTCAACGTGGCGACCGGGTACCGCACCGGCATGCTCGACCAGGCAGGCAGCAAAGACATCCCCGACAGCGGCTACATTCCGGCCCGGGTCTTGGTCGATGTCGGTGGGCATTACCAGCTCAACGAAGTGCTCGCGGCCTACATGACCGCCAGCAACGTGGGCAACAACCAGTCCGTCGAGAGCTGGCGTCCATTCGGGGCTCGCCCCACGGCGCCGCGGCAGCTGATGGTCGGACTCAAGGGCCGCTTCGAATAGCGGTCGAGGCGAGTTTGGGTGCGAGTCTGGCCACGACGTCGACATCGATGGCCTCGCCGCGCTGCTCGACCCCTTCAGAGTCCCGCCACACGAACATCGCGCGCTCGCTCTCGCAGTTGCCCCGGGCGTCGCAGCGGCTGCCATTGCTCCAGGCCAGGTCGATGTGCACCACGCCGTACTCGGCCAGGGTGCCCAGCTCGCCCGATGCAGACACCCGATCGCGGTCGCTGTCAGACCACAGCAGCAGCTCCGAGAATCGTTCGTCGTCCGGGGTGATGGCTCCGTCGCCGTTGCTGTCGAGCTCGGCCAAGGCCTCGAATCCCTGACTCGCGGTGCCGCCGCTGGCCAAGACCGTGGTGTCGCCGAACAGCTCCTCGCCCGTGGTGATGGCGCCATCGCCGTCCCGGTCCAGCGCCAGCCAGGGGGTCTCTGGCTCGGGCCAGTCAGTGAACTCACCCTCTTCTTGGCCCAGGTCGAAGGCGACGCGAGACCGGTGGAAGGCAACGGGCGCGTCGGAGCTGAACTGCAGCACAATGGGCTCGCAGGAGCGAACGGCGCGCATGTCACGCTCGGCGGGTCGCTCGAGCCCCAGCTCTGGCTCCACGAACCGGAGACCACCGGGCAGCGCGTTGCTACCCTTGGTGAACGTCAGCGTGCCGCCCACAAAAGCCGTCTGGTCGGCTTGCAGCTGGGCGTCTTGCAACGCGGTCCGAAGGTCGCGGCTGCTCGGCGTGTCGAAGAGCGAGGTAAAGCGGTCGGGACGCGCGTTGTTGAGCAGTGGTGCCAGGCGGGCGCGCACGAGGGCTCGCTTCTTGTCGCGGCGCATGCGGCGGTGTCGTCGTGACTCGTCGTTCTGCACAGCGACCTGCCGAGTGGCTGGTGCCGCAGATGCGAACAGGTCTTCGAGGGGGCGCACCTTGTGAGTCAGGGCGGCCTCTTCGGCAACCTCGACGGCCATGTCGGCTTGCTGCACGGTGGTGTCGCCCTGCAGCACGACCGGCAGAACCAAAGCGGCGGCCGTCTGTGCGGCCAGAAAACACAGGAAGAGCGAGCCCTCCCCGAACGAGGAGGATTGGGACTTTTTCATGAGGATGCGGACTCTCGCGGGGCCGGGAGTGGGGACACCATCACCGACAGTCACCTCGCGAGGTGGTTCCTGCAGTTCCGCTCAAGGAGCGCCGAGCTTCGTCTCGCCGGCTGGTGGCCTACTTCTTCTTTTTCTTCTTGTCGCGGGGCTTGCGGAAGGTCTTGTGGCAGCCGCCGCAGGACTCTCCGACCTTTCCAAAGGCGTCTTCGATGCGCTTCTTGTCGCCATCCTTGGCGGCCTCGACCAGGCGAGACGTGGAGCGAACAAAGGCCTTGTTGGCTTTCTTGAAGTCGTCGGGCAGTTCCCAGACCGCGGGCAGGGCACGGGTGCGTCCGACCTCGGGGCCGCTGCCTTCGGGGAACAGGTCCCGGTGAATCTGGGCAAGCTCGTACAGGGCGGTGGCGTGGCCAATGACGTCGCGGTTGGGGCGCTCGACCTCGCCGTCGATGATGTCGCCCAGCGCTCCAGTGTGGTCGCCGACGAGCTCCATGATCTGGTGCCGGTATTGCTGAATAGGGGTGCGTGGTGTGGGGGTATCGGGTGCGTCGGCCAGGGCAGGCAGGGCAATCAGAGCCAGAAATAGGGCAGCAGTGCGGTTCATCGCATCCTCCGTGGGGTCGGCCGATTAACCCGAGCGGGCCCGTCCTCTTCCTCATTTGTACAAAGCTGCTGCAAAAGAGCGTTCCAGCAGGTTCGTACAAGCACCGAATCCCCGAACGAGCGATTCTCTTTTCAGACGCAAGGTCCACCAGGAGAATGCAGTGAGCAGCATCAAGGCCGTCGATGCCATCGTTATCGGAGCGGGCCAAGCCGGTCTGGCCGCCGCCGCGTGCCTCAAGGCCTTTGCGTCCGAGCTCGATGCGGGAATTCAGCAGCTGTTCGGCTCGCAGTACCGCAATCCAGCACAGGTCGATGCCGGCGATGTGCTGGTTGTCGGTGCGGGAAACTCCGGGGTGCAGATCGGCATGGACTTGGCCCGCTCGGGACGCAAGGTCTACGTCGCTGGCCGCGACACCGGCCGCATCCCGCGGACGTTCTTGGGCCTCGACATCTATCGGTGGCTCAACGGGCTGGGCGTGGGCACAGCGAGTGTCGACAGCTGGTTTGGCAATCGCATCGTGACCAAGGTCGGGCACCGAGGAGACCCGCTCGTCGGCATGTCCGCGTCAGAAGTCGCAGACAGCGGCGTGGAGCGCGTTGGGCGCGTGACCGGCGTCCAGAACGCCAACCCCGTGCTCGACGATGGGCGCGTGCTCAACGTCGACGTGGTCATCTGGTGCTGCGGATTCCGGCCCAACTTCAGCTGGATTGAAGGGCTGCCCACCGACGAGCTGGGCTTTCCAGTTCACGTCAACGGCGACGTCACAGACCGCCCTGGACTGCACTTCATGGGGCTGAAGTTCATGCGCCGCCTCAATTCCTCGCTGTTGGGCGGGGTGGGGGCCGACGCTGAAGAGTTGGCGGCACGCATCGCCGGCTGAAGGAACACAGACCGCCGCGACAAGACGGGGCTGTGAGAGGGCACGCGTTGGCGGCCCACTGGAGCCCCATCGATGTTGCGATTCCCCATGCGCGCAGCCGCATCCGTGCGCCTGCTTGCCGCGCTCTGCCTGCCGTTTTCCTCGCTTGCCGCGGACCGTGAACCACCCAGGCGGACTGTGCTGACCATTCCACCCAAGCCGTACCTAAAGATGGACCACCTCGAGCTTGGCAGCCATGTCGGCATGATCGTCAACGACCCGTTCGTCACCCGCACACTCATCGGAGGCTCGGCGAACTGGCACATGACAGACGTGCTGGGCATCGAGCTGCACTCCACCTTCTCTCCCGATCTGGGAGAGGCCGACTGGAAGCAGATCACCCACCAGCTTGTGCACAACAACCAAGTGGTGCCCGAACTCAGCAAGATCCTGTACAACGGCCAGCTGACCACGCAGTTCAGCCCGGTCTACGGCAAGGTGGCCGGTCGCCGCGGTCTGGTCTACTTCGACATGTATGGAGTGGTCGGCGTGGGCACTGTGCTGACTCATGACATTCTCGACCCGCTGGGGCTCGACAGTGATTCCCGGGGACTAGCGACCGAGGTCGAGTGGCATCCGACCGTTGTGTACGGGGCCGGAGCGCGCATCGCCATTGGTTCGAGACTGGCGGTTCGGACCCAGGGCACAGTCTGGCACTACGTCGAGACCATCAACGGCACCTCGCTGCTCATGAAGCCGGCGTTCGCGATGACCGTCGGAGTCTCCTGGCTGGTTCCGCTGAAGCGCGACGAGGATGCCTAGCCGACGGCCTTCTCGGTCATGCAGAACTCAAACTCGAAGATGATCGGCACGGTTCGCAGAACCGATGGACTGACTCCCATGAACTGGTTCATGACGCGATTGAAGTGAGCGCCGTCGCTGAATCCGGCACTGACCGCCGCCTCGGTGATCGAGTGTCCATCTCGGAACATGGCGATCAAGCCGTCGAGGATCAAGGCCGAGGTGAGGTGCTCGGGGTCCGGTCCGCAGTCGTGGGCCACTCCGTCAAGCGCCACCGATAGCTGCAAGACGCCGTGTTTATGCGCCTGAGCGCTGACCCCTAGGACCAGCTGTGCCACGTAGCTGTCGAAGAAATACAGACGCTGGCGGATGGTTTGTTCTGGCACCATTCGAGCCTAGCAAAACCGCGAGACCTTTCGTTACAGAACCGATCTCGCCAAGCTTGCGTAGTCATGGTCGGAGGTGCTCCATTCGCGCTCTTATCCCCGTATTTTTCGCTATTTCTATGTCTGCCTGCTCCACCACGGTGCATGCAGAGGACAAACCGGTCGAGTTCGATGCGGTGCCCAAGGGCCGAGCGGTCGCCATCTTCGCGGGCGGCTGTTTCTGGTGCATGGAGAAGCCCTTCGACAAGCTCGACGGCGTCACGGCCACGGTCAGTGGCTACACCGGGGGACCGGTGATCTCACCGACCTATGAGCAAGTCAGTGCGGGAAGCACCGGGCATACCGAGGCCATTCAGATCACCTACGACCCCAAGAAGATCAGCTACGACGAGCTTCTGACCGTGTTCTGGCACAACATCGACCCGCTCGACGCCAAGGGGCAGTTCTGCGACCGAGGCACCCAGTACCGCCCGGGTCTGTTTCCGCGAACCCCCGAAGAGATCGCGGCTGCAGAAAAGAGTGTCGAGGCCATCTCGGCCGAGCTCGGCAAGACGCTTGGGGCCAAGATCGAGCCGCCGGCGAAGTTCTGGTCCGCCGAGGAGTACCACCAGAACTACTACCTGACCCACCCATACCGCTATGCCTATTACCGCAATGCCTGCGGTCGCGATCGGCGCCTGACCGAGGTCTGGGGCGAAAAGGCCGGGCACTAGTTCAGGCTTAGGCCGCCTTGGCGATGGCCTCGCGAATCGCCGCCAGGCGAACCTGAATCGGCGGATGCGTGGTCTTGTCGCGCCGCACCATGTCCCGCATGGCCTCTGGCCATTCCTCGAGTGGGTCTTCGGGCTCGTCCACGAAGATGACCGGGTTGAGTGCTTCGAGTCCCCCGGCGGGATCAAAGCCGGCGTCCATGGCGATCTTGAGCCCGTGGCGGTCAGCCTGCAGCTCCATCTGCTGTCGGTAGCCCATCATGCCGGTCATGATCATGTCCACGCGCATGTGGTTCAGGTCGTGGTGGGCCATCTCGTGGGCCAACACAAATGCAAGCGCGTCGTCGCTGAGCCGCTGGGCGAATCCCTTGGCCACGTACACCCATTTCCCGCGCATGGTCACGGCCGAGTAGTCCGATGTCCACAGCACAATCGCCTGTTTGGGACGTTGGCTGCGCACCGCATTGAGGCGGGCGCAGATCGCGATGGCGCGCTCGGCCTCGGTGCCGGTGTCGATCGCTTTGCCGCCCACCATGTGAGGGTCAAAGCCGCGCTCGAAACGGCGGCGGATGCGCTCGATGATGTTGTTCAGGCCGTGCCTCCTGTGCGCAGGGAGCAGCGAGTGGGTCTCGCCGTTGTAGCTAAAGCTGCGCTCCATCCCTCAGACAGTCAAGGCGCAACCGAGTTCGCTGCGATACCCGCGCGGCCATGCAACGACGTGAATGGACCTGGTTTTCCCCTGAGCTGCAGCGCGAGATGCCGCTGTGCTGCTGGGGTCACTTCGGAAAGCCCGTGGTGCTCTTCCCCACCGCAGGGGGCGACTACCTCGAGTGCGAGCGCTTCTTGATGATCAAAGTGCTGACGCCTCTGATCGAGGCCGGACGCATCAAGGTCTATGCCCCCGGAAACATCAACCGCGAAGCATGGATGAACAGCGACGAGCGGCCATGGCACAAGAGCTGGCTGCAGTCTCGCTACGATGCCTACCTCGTGCGTGAGCTGCTGCCCCACATCCAGCGGGACTGTGGCGGCAACCAAGCCGTCTGTGCCGCCGGAGCCAGTCTGGGCGCGTACAACGCGGTCAACGTCGCTGCAAAGCACCCAGATTTGATCGATCTGTGCATCGCCATGAGCGGCACCTACGACTTCGACCGCTGGATGGGCGGGCATCGGGACGACAACTACTACTTCAACATGCCCATGTACTTCCTGCCCCACGTCAGCGAAGGCAAGCAGCTCAACCAGCTGCGGCGCAGCCACTTCATGCTGGCCACCGGTCAGGGGCGCGCCGAGGCACCCGACGAGACGCGCAGACTCGCCGCCATCATGCACAGCAAGGGCATTCCGGTCGACATGGAAATCTGGGGTCACGAGGCCCACCACGACTGGCCGACCTGGCGCACCATGCTGCCGATGTTCCTCGAGCGCCTGGCCTAGCCTGCCTTAGTCGTCCGGATCGTGATCGGGACCCAACAAGATGTGGTCCACCTGCATGATCATGTCGGAGCGCTGGTACTCCGGTGTCAGCGCCTCGATGCGAAGCAGCTCGCGGATCAGGTCCTCGGTCAGAGGCTCGTCGAGCTCGGCATTGGCCTCGGCAAGCGCTTGGCGCCACGGACGGCCGTCGAGTCGGCTGATGAACGCGAAGATGCCGTAGGTGGTCTCGACGTTGTCGTATGGGCTGTAGCCCTCGAGCACGACCGTGCCCTGGTTGCGGTGGAAGTCGCCGACGTTTGGCAACAGCTGGCCCTCGGGCAGGTGCACTTCCTGATCGAGGCTCAGCACCTCGATGGCGTCCAAGTGCTTTTCGATCTTCTCGCTGCGCAGCTCGGCCAGCTCCTCGTCGGTGATCCAGTCGACGGCATCGGCGCACCAGCGGTACCAAGCCTCGAATTCTGCTGGCTCGGCGTCTTCGGGGGGCGGGGAGCCGGTTCTTATGCACCAAGCTTGCAGCTGGATCTCGATCTTCAGCAGCATCTTCTTGGTCTTCTTCCACAGCCGCTCGCCGCGTTTGCCGGCGTCATGAGCACAGAACCAGGTCCGGCAGACCGAGATGCGATTGGCCCAGATGCCGCACGAAAATTCGCCTCCGACGTAGTACGGGCACTTGAGATCGAGCCGTTGCCCGAACTCGCCGGACATCTTGTCGTAGCCCTTTTCCCACGCCTTGCTGCTGTCGATGCCCCATGCCTCGATGCCCTTGCCATGAGCAAGGCGCTCCAACATCAGGCGCTCGCCTGTGCCCCCCTCGCGCAGCAGGCGACCCACCAAGAAGTTGTCCAGCCGCGGCCAGTATGTGCAGCAGCGCGTCTCGGGATGGAAATGTGAGAGTCCCTCGGTCTTGTTCCAGCGCGGTCCCACCATCCTGCAGTTTGCGCAGTCGATACGCTCCTCGCCGGGCAGGTCGAGCTCGAGCAACTCGGGGACCATTCGGTAGTAAGCGTCTGGAAGATTGGCAATGGCGTCGTGCATAGGTTCGCGTTGTACCTTACTCGTGCCGCCGTCTGGAGCTCGCTGTGCACGTCATCTTCATGGCCCCTCACTTCCCCGCCAATCAACGCCGCTTTGTGCGCGGCCTAAAGAACGTGGGGGCCCACATCACGGGCATCGGCGATGCGCCGGTCGACTGGCTAGACAACGAGATGCTCGGGCTTCTCGACGGCTACGAGTACGTGCGTCACCTCGGAGACGAGGACGCGGTGTACAACGCCGTCCGTCGCATTCAGGCCCGTGGGCCCTGGGTCCATCGGTTCGAGGCGACCGTCGAGGCGCATATGCTGACGGTGGCCAAGGTTCGCGAGCGCTGCTCGATCCCCGGCGAGAGCTACGCCACCACCAATCTGTGCCGCGACAAGCTGGTGATGAAGCAGTTCTTGCGCAACAAGGGCGTGCCTTGCGCCCTGAACGCCGAGGTCAGCAATGCCGACCAGGCACGTGCCTTTGTCAGCAAGGTCGGTTTCCCCGTCATCCTCAAGCCCCGCGACGGAGCCGGCGCTCACGGCACCTACAAGATCGACAGCGAGGTCGAGCTCGAACAGGCCATCAGTGTGGTGGGACTCGATCGCTTCGAGCAGTACTTCACGATGGAGGAGTTCGTCGACGGCCACGAAGGCTTCTTCGACACCATGACCATCAACGGAAAGGTCGTGTTCGAGGGCATCTGCCACTACTACCCGGGCGTGCTCGAAGCCATGCGCACTCGCTGGATCAGCCCCCAGATCGTGACCACCAATCGAATCGACGCCGAGGGCTATGACGAGGTGCGCAAGCTCGGCCGCAAGGTGGTCAAAGAGCTTGGCATTGGCACCGCACCGACCCACATGGAGTGGTTCTTTGGCAGCAAGGGCCTGTCCTTCTCGGAGATCGGTGCGCGGCCACCTGGCTGCAACTTCTGGGACGTGTACTGCGCGGTCAATGACTTCGACCTGTACACCGAGTGGGCGCGGGCGATCTGCTGGGGCGACACGTGGAGCGAGCCGAGTCGCCAGCACTCCGGTGGACTGGTCGCGATTCGCCCGAACCGAGATGGCATCGTCAAGGGCTACGACGGCGTCGATGTGGTCATGGATCGCTACGGCGAGTTCATCATTCGCAAGCACCTGCCCGTGCCCGGGTCGCGAACACAGGGAGTCGAGGGCGGCTACCTGGCCAACGCGTGGTTCAAGGTGCGGCACCCCGACTACGACACAGTCCGCCACATGCTGTCCGACATCGGCCACACGGTGAAGATGTACGCGATGTAGAGCGGGCTACTT
>CAYYHT010000315.1:6917-8576 GCA_964471355.1 uncultured Enterobacteriaceae bacterium | reverse complement strand
GAACTGATTGCCGGCAGCACGGAATTCGGTGGCGCCGTCAGCATCTCCAACAGCACCGCCACCTTCTCGGGCAGCACGATTCGCGACGCGACATCGGCCGGGGACGGAGCGGCGCTGCGCGTGTCCGTCAACAGCAGCCTCTACTTCGACGACGGCAGCATCGTGGACAGCGTGGCGGCTGGCCGCGGCGGCGGTGCTTGGATCGAAGCCGGCTCCGACGCCACCTTCACAGACGCCTACTTCGGCGCAAACGAGGCCACAGACGGCTCGGCGGTGTACGTCGACGGCGAAGCCACACTCACCATGAACGGCACCAACTGCCAGCTCGACAGCCACATCATTGGGGACAGTGTCGTCTCAATGGCCGGCGGCACCCTTGATGTGAGCGACTGCACGTTGTGGAACAACAGCATCGCTCCGGTCCGCGCCAATAGCGCCACGCTGTACTTCACCGACGCCAACTTCGAGAACAACGTCAACACCGTCGGCAGCGGAGGCGCGGTCCATGTGACCGACAGCGCGATGTATGTGACGCGTGGCCTGTTCAACGACAACAGCAGCAGCGGCGCGCCGGGAGGTGCCATCCACGCTGAACGCACCGACCTCATCGTCGACGGGGCCACCTTCAGCAACACCACAGCTGGCAAGGGCGCCTGCATTCACGCCATCGCTGACAGTGGGTTCTTCTCGCTGCATCTGCTGAACAGCCAGTTCGACAGCTGTCGATCAGACGCCAACACCGAGATGGGCGGGGCGGTCTATGCCTGGTCCAACATCGACGTGCTGATTCAGGACACCGAGTTTGTGGGCAACGGCGGCAGCCTCGCCGGTGGTGCTGTGGCAGCCGTTTCAACTGCCGGCCTGACGATCAATGACAGCCGCTTCGAGTCAAACGAAGCCGATCTTGCCGGAGCGGTGTACGCCGTCTCCACACCGCTGACGGTGACCCGATCGGTGTTCGTGGGCAACGATGCGACGCTCACCGACGGCGGCGCGATCGTCGGCAACATCGCCTTCGATCCGACCATCACCGACTCCCGCTTCTGCTTCAACACGTCGGCCGCCGACGGCGGCGCGGTCCTTCTCACCGAATATTCAGGCACTCCAGAGCTCACCCACGACGTGTTCCTAGGCAACACCGCTGTCGACCGCGGCGGCGCCCTGGCGGTGTGGAAGTTTGGTGCCACCCTCGATTTCGTCAACCACACCCTGATCGACAACGACGCCGGCGACCGCGGCGACCACCTGTTCACGACGAACACCGAATTCTACGTGCGCAACACCTACTTCGGCGAGCGGGTGGACAACTCCGCCTTCTATACGCTCGATTCGGACAGCCCCCTGTGGCAGCTGGACTACAACGCATTCCAGGAACCCGAGGCCCAGGCGACGTCAGGACACTCGGCGGACAGCACCACTCAGTGGGACATCGAGCCGCTGTTCATTGGCACGGACTTCAGCAGCTGCGACGTGGACTTGACCCCCAGGGTGGGCAGCCCCTTGATCAACGCCGGCGACCCCGGCGACCCCCTAGACCGCGACGGCTCGACCGCTGACATCGGCGCCTATGCCGGACCCGACATCGTCGTCTCTGACGACATGGACTCCGATGGCTACACCGTTGCGGACGGGGACTGCGACGACGACGACGACACCATC
>CAYYHT010000315.1:2668-6817 GCA_964471355.1 uncultured Enterobacteriaceae bacterium | reverse complement strand
CGCTGTCGAGAGCTGCAACGGAGTCGACGACAACTGCGATGACTCCATCGACGGAGCCGACGCCGTCGGTGCGACGACATGGCACAACGACCAAGACGGCGACGGCTTCGGAAACCCGTTTCAGTCCGTCGAGGCCTGTACCCCTCCCGGCAGCAACTGGCTGGCCGACGGCACCGACTGCAACGACTCACGCATCAACGTGAATCCCAGCGCAGCCGAAGTCTGCAACGACCGTGACGACGACTGCGACGGCACCGTGAACGAGGGCGCCGTGGACACCCAGACTTGGTACACCGATCAGGACTCCGACGGGTACGGAGACCCCGCCACCGCCGGCGACCGCTGCCAACAGCCCAATGATGTGAACAACGGCAACGACTGCAACGACGACGACAGCTCGATCAATCCGAGCGCAGAAGACACCCCTGGCGACGACATCGATCAGGACTGCACATCGGGTCCAAATGACGCAGATGGCGACGGCCATTCGGTCGAGGAAGGGGACTGCGACGACGCCGATGCGTCCATCCATCCAGGTGCTGCCGACATCGCTGGCGACGACATCGACCAGGACTGCAGCGGTACCCCCTGGGACGTAGACGACGACGGTTCTGGGGTCGAGGACGGCGACTGCGATGACCACGACGGCCTCATCCATCCTGGAGCCGTCGATGTGGCCGGAGACGAGATCGACCAGGACTGCAGTGGCCTGCCCTACGACATCGACGGCGATGGCGTCGGGGTCGAAGAGGGCGACTGTGACGACGCCGATCCGACCGTGAACCCGGATATTCCCGATGTGCCCGGCAACGACATCGACGAGAACTGCGACGGCGGCATCAGCACCGCGATCAACGTCTACGGGGGCAGCAGCTGCGCCGTTAGCGGCTCCGGTGGTTCAATGGGTTGGATGGGCTCTCTGGTTGGTTTGCTGTTGTTGCGGCGAAGAGCGCGAAACGCAGTGTGAGCAGGTAGAGTGCTGCCATGTGGCTCTCTATTATTGCCTTGGTCCCCACCGCATTTGCAGGCCCAGTCACGGTCTGCGCAGATACCGCCGTCTGTGCCTACTCGAGCCTCGACGCAGCACTCGCGGACAACAATGCGGACCCCATCACGCTGCTCGGCGAGAGCTACGACACCAGCACCAACGCCAGTCACACCCGAAGCGTGACCTTGGTCGGTGCAGGCAGTGGACTGACGACCATCAACTGCCTCGGCAGCGGTCAGCTCTATGTTCTGGATGGCGACGTCAACATCACCGGGGTCACCTTCCTTCCCTGCACCACTGCGATTCGCTTCGATTCAGCCGGCACCCTCAGGCTGGACGACGTCGTGTTCGAAACCCCGACTGTCGCCGGTGGACCCATGGTGTGGATGAGCCAACCAGGGGGGACCGCAAACGTCATCGACACCGAGTTTGGTCCCATCCCCTCCTCAACTGTGGTGGGCGCGCAGTTCCGTGTCAGCAGTGCCTTGAACACCGTGACCATCCAAAACAGCACCTTTCACACCGTCATTTCGACCGCGAACTCCGGCGGAATCAGCCAGCTCGGCGGCACGTTGACGCTGCGTGGCGTCACCTTTGACGGCCACATCTCCGACGGAGAAGGCGCAGCAATGCGCGTGCAGAACGACACCACCCTGCTGCTCGAGGATGTCGATTTCCTGAACACCAGCTCGGCCAACACCAACGCCGGAGCATTCAGCGCGTACGGCGGAACGGTGACCGTGCGCGCCTCGACCTTCACCGGCAACAGCGCCGAGACTCAGGGCGGAGCGATCATGACCAACGGGGTTGCCTCGCTGGTCATCGAAGACTCGACATTCACAGACTGCAGCGCGACATATGGAGGCTGTCTAAGCGCCCTGAATACGCCTGATGTACGCATCGAGCGCACCGACTTCTTGTGGGCCACATCGGTCATCGACGGCGGCACGATTCACCAGACTAGCGGCAGCCTGACGGTCATCGACGGGTCCTTTGTCGGCAGCTCGGCTGGCCAGAACGGCGGCGCCATCCACTTCAAGCCCACGAGCCCCTCCGGCAGCTTCACGGTCGACGGCACCGTGTTCGACGGGACCAACGCTACCCAGAAGGGCGGGGCCATCTACTCGGACACTGCATCAAGCACCTACACCGCGCTACAGATCAACGGGGCACAATTCACCGGTGTTACCGCCGGGCACTATGGCGGCGCCCTCTACCAAAAGGGCACCGGACTGACCGTCAGCAACACCGAGTTCCGAAGCAACAACACGCCGTGGTCAGGGGGAGCCATCTACTCCACAGGCGGCGAATTCAACGTCGACCTGTCCACCTTCATCGGCAACCAAGCGTCCTCGGGCGGAGCCATCGAAGTCTCCGGCACGGGCATCGCCGTGAACCGTTCGGTGTTCTGCGAAAACGAGGCCCACGGCTCCATTGCCACCGGCCGCGGGGGGGCCGTTCAGGCCTTCTTCACCCCCCAGGTTTTTCACAACAACGCGTTTATCCGAAACGCGGCGGCCGAGAACGGAGGCGCCCACTACGCCCAGCAATCGAACCTGATCTTTGAGCACAACAGCTTTGCGGGCAACACCGCGGACGACAGAGGTGGCAATAGCTATGGGTGGGGAGCCGGCCACACACTCCTGTTCAGGCACAATGCCGTCACCTTCACAGACGCCGCCTATTCCTCGATCGAGAACGAAGACCCCTCCCCTGAGATCGACTGGAACCTGTGGTGGAGCAACAGTGGAAGCACAGACGCCGGCATGCAGGGCGCGAACGCGGTGCAGCAATCCCCCATCTTCAGCCTGTACTCGACGGCCACAGCCTGTGACGAGCTCGACCTCTGGCCCACCACAGGCAGCCCACTCATCGATGGGGGCGACCCGAATGACCCGCTCGACTTCGATGGGTCCACCACCGACATCGGACTGAGCGGCGGCAACGAGGCAAACCCCGACCTGTTCGACCTCGACGGCGACGGCTTCATTGGCCGGGAGGACTGCAATGATGCGGACCCCACCATCCCAGCCGAGTGGTACCCCGACTCGGATGGCGACGGCTTCGCAGACGGCACCCAGGACCCCGTCATCAGCTGCCGCGCCAACGAACCCGGCCATGCGCTCTTGACGGGTGACTGTGACGATGGAGCGCCAGAGGTACACCCGAACGCCGACGAGGTGTGTGACGACGGAACGGTCGACGACGACTGCGATGGCCTGTACGACGACGACGATCCCGGAGTCGTCGGCACCACAAGCTGGTACGTCGACGACGACGACGATGGACACGGTCTGCTGGGCACCGCAGTCGATTCATGCGTCATGCCTGACGGCTACAGCCCGCTGTACGACGACTGCGACGACAGCAGCGACCTGGCCCTGCCCACCGGCGAAGAGGTATGCGGCGACGGCCTGGACAACGACTGCAGTGGCACGGCGGATGGCAGCGACGCCAGCGACGCCCTGACGTGGAACGCCGATGCAGATTCCGACGGATACGGCAGCGCACTGGTCACCGCTGTTGCCTGCGACGCACCCATCGGCTGGACCAGCGACGCCACTGATTGCGACGACGCGGACGGGTCGGTTCACCCGACCGCCGGCGAGTACTGCAACGACCGGGACGACGACTGCGATGGCGAGACCGACGAGGTGGCCGCCGTTGACGCGCCCATCTGGTACCTCGATGAGGATGGCGACGGCTTCGGAAATCCGGACTCAAAGATTCTCGGGTTCTGCACGCTGCCGATTGAGGACGCAGCGGACAACAAGCAAGACTGCAATGACGAAGACGCAGACATCAACCCCGACGCCACGGACGTGGGCGGCGACGACATCGACCAGGACTGCAGCGGCAGCGCCCATGACCCCGACGGCGATGGCTACACGGGCGAGCTCGACTGCGATGAGGACGATGCGACTGTGAACGCGGGGGCCCTCGAGACCCCCTATGACGGCATCGACAATGATTGCCAGGACGGCGACCTGGCCGATGTGGACGGCGACGGCTTCGATGGTGGCCTCGGCGACGCAGAAGACTGCCGGGACGAAGAGGTCGAGATCAATCCGGACGCGACCGAAATTCCCGGCGACGGAATTGACCAAGACTGCGACGGCTCGGACGGCAACGCCGACCTAGACGAGGACGGCCACATCGGC
>CAYYHT010000315.1:0-2658 GCA_964471355.1 uncultured Enterobacteriaceae bacterium | reverse complement strand
ACGACCAGGACGGTGACATCCATCCGGGCGCCCTTGAAGTCCCTGACAACAACGTCGACGAGAACTGCTCGGGCAGCTTCGCGGTGGTCAGCAACACCTATGGAGGCGGAGGCTGCGCCTGCGACAGCAGCGGCAGCTCCACCGGCTGGCTCGCCGGCTTGCTGGCGTTCGCACTGGCCAGACGCCGGAGGGCAAACCCGTGCTGCTGATGCTCGCGCTGGTGTCTGGCGCCCAGGCCGTCGATCGCACCGTGTGCGCGGACGGCAGCTGCATGCACCTGACCATCTCCGCCGCCGTCGGTCTGTCATCGGCTGGCGACGTGCTGGTGCTCCAAAATGAGTCCTATGACATGGGCCTCACGCTGCTGGGTCCGGCAGGACTCACCATTCGCGGCGAAGGCAGCGGGCGAACGATCGTCCAGTGCACGACTGGCAACAACGACGTGCTCTACCTCGACGGCCCCGTCACGCTCGAGGGCTTCGAGTTCAAGGCCTGCCTCGGCTACCGCGCGGTCATCTACCGCAACGGCTCGTCGGGCAGCGTCATCCGCGATGTGCGCTTCACCGGTCAAGGCGCCGCTCTGCCTTCAGGTGGCTACATCCTCATCCAGGGCGCTGACATCGACCTGAGCATCGAGAACAGCGAGTTCGTCGGCGGGCACGTCAGCGATTCAGGAGGTGGACACATCGCCACCTCATCGGTCGACAACGGCGCGATGCTCACCATCACCGACAGCACCTTTCGCAGCGGACGCGCGCTCTATGGCGGCTCCATTCTGTTCGAGGGCACATCGCTGACCATCGACAACACCGTGTTTCAGGGCAACATCGCTGACGGCACCACGTTCGGCAAAGGCGGGGCAGTCTACTTCAACGGCAACCGACCCCAGGTTCTGACGGTGATCGACAGCACCTTTGACGGCAACAAATCACTGTCGCTCGACGCCGGGGCCCTGCACCTCGCCAGCGTCGACGCCTCGATCGACAACACCGTGTTCGAAGAGAACACCGCCGGGCGATTCGGCGGGGCCATCTTTGGCAACGACGCGACCCTGGACATCGGCATCGACACCGTCTTCGCCGCGAATACCGCCAATGACAGCGGCGGTGCCATTCACCTCACCGGCTCGTCATTGGGAATGATCGGCGGCACATTCACGGGCAACAGCTCCAACAAGAAAGGCGGAGCCCTGTTCGCCACAGAACCACCGGTCATCGGCCTGACCGATGTGTCATTCATCAACAACGACGCCGGCCTGCGGGGCGGAGGCGCCTACATTCAGCAGCTGAGCGTGCCTGGCACGCTCAATATCGTGGGTGGCGAGTTCACCGACAACACCTCGGCCATGGCCGGCGGACTGCTCGCCAACGACCTGATCACCTCGATCACCGACACCGACTTCACCGGGAACATCGCGACCGCAGGGGGCGCAGGTGCTGCCTGGTTCGCCACAACTGCCAACGCCAATGCCGTGTACGCGGTGAACGGCGGCACTTGGTTGCGCAATGGTGCCACCGCCCACGGAAGCGCTCTGCTCGCGAACGGGGGACAGACCAGCGTGTCGTCCACCGTCTTTGAAGACAACACCGGTCCAAGCGCCGTCTCGATCGACACGGGCGTCGACAAGACCCTCCTGCTCGCCGACGTGACGTGGCTGGACAACGACGGCTCCGGACTGCGTGCAGACGCCACCACGCTCGTGCTGCAAGACCCCATTTTCTTGAGGAATGGCACCGGCGGAGCCGGAGTGTCCGGGCGAGACCTGACCGTCGACGGAGGCGTGTTCCAGAACAACACCGGCAACTCAAACGGCGGTGCTCTGAACATCAACGACATGAACGCGACAGTGATCGACTCGATCTTCACTGGAAACACGGTGCCTGTCGGCGCACTCGGTGCCGCCATCTATGCGCTGAACACGCGGCTCGACATCTCTCGGGGCACCTTCGACACCAACTACGGAGGCTCCGGCGGCTCCATCGCAGCCGTCTCGAACAGCGCCCGCATCGACAACCTGGACGTCCACGGCAGCCAGTTTTGGTCCAACGAAGCCACGGGGGACGGCGGGGCGATCCTCGCGCAAGAGCTGGCGTTCGTGGCCGTGCAGGACTCCGAATTTTGCGGAAACAGCGCGACGGCGACTGGCGGGGCCATCTTCATCGATGAATCGGGCTTTGGCGTCGGCCTAGAATCCACCGTCATTGCCAACGTGTTTGTCGGCAACGAGGCCGCAACCGGCGGCGGCGCTGTCCGCTGGCAGGACACAAACACAGCGGGCGACGGCGACTTCAGCTTCGAACACAACCACTTCATCGCCAACGACGCGGGTCTGGCCGCACCTGGCTCGGCGTTGCTGCTCGAGTCCGAGAGCATCGCCACTGGCCTGGGCTTTCGCAGCAATCTGGTCGCCTACAACAGCCCCGACGACATCGGCGTCGAGCTGGTGGGCCCCGCACTCTCCGTTCATGGCTACAATCTGTGGTGGGATAACGGCATAGACACCATCGGATTAACCAAGTCCAACGCGGTAAATGCCGAACCCCTCCTGTACACTCCGCCGCCCTATGACGCGGACTCATGCGGGTCGCTTCTGGCACCACTCGTCGGCTCTCCTGCCATCGGCGCAGGGGAAGCCAGCAGCGTGATCGGCGCCTTCGA
>CAYYHT010000314.1:3779-8577 GCA_964471355.1 uncultured Enterobacteriaceae bacterium | reverse complement strand
CTTTGAGCCGTTCTGGAGGCGCCCGCCGAGTGCGGACAGTCCGGTGCCCACCGGGGTGGGCTTGGGTCTGGCCCTTGTTCGCCGAATCGCCGAGTCCCACGGCGGAGAAGCTGGTGCCGCGAACCGAGATGGGGGCGGCGCGGTGGTCTGGATGGCCATCCCTCGGTAGCCGGGCTTAGCCCGGTGTTGCAGGGTGTTGCAGAAAGCTCACCCAGAGTCCGATCGGCCATAGCTGCGGGTCACCAAACCGGAGTGACCCATGTACCGAGAAACGACCGAAGAGATGCTTGCCGAATACAACGCAAAGGCCAACGGCGGGGGCGGCTCGGACCTGATGTCCCAGGCGTTTGTGCTGATGGGGACCTTCGGCGGGCTGTTCCTATTCGTCATGCTGATCAGTGGCGGCGACATGAGCCCACGCATGATGGGCAAGTTGATTGGCCTAGGATTCATGGCGGTTGTCGTCTTCTTCATCGCCATGGTTCAGGCCGCGCTGAGCTAAGGGCGCACCGGGTCCGTCGCCCAAACTGTTGACGATCCAACATCTACGCTCTACGATCCCCCTATCAAGGGGTCTGTTTGCAGAGGACACTGTTCGTTGGCGACGTTCACGGATGCGCGGACGAGCTGTCCCTGCTGCTGAAGAAGGCCCGTCCAACACGGATAATCCTGGTTGGGGACCTGTTTTCGAAGGGTCCCGATCCCCGAGGGGTCTGGAAGCTGATCAAGAAGCACCGCTGTGAGGCGGTGTTGGGCAATCACGACGCGCGGGTGTTGGGTCTTTGGAAGCCTGGCCAGCGGCTGCCTCGCAAGGCCTTTGTGTGGCTCGCCGGACTGCCGCTGTTCATCCGCGGAGATGGCTGGGCGGCGGTTCACGCTGGTTTCGACCCGAAGCGAGGGCTCGATGCAGTGCGACCTGGCCAGGCCATGGGCATGCGTGAGACCCGGCGCGGGGTGCCCTGGTGGCAGGAATACGACGGCGATGAGCTGATTGTCTGTGGGCATCATGCTCGCGAGGGACTGCTCGATCTGCGTCCCAAGGTGCTCTCGCTGGACACGGGCTGTGTCAGCGGTGGGCGTTTGACGGGGTACTTGCTCGAGAAGGACCGCATCGTGAGCGTGCCTGCAGGCGGTCGGCGCCGGGGTCAGCGCAGCGCCGCTTGAAGCGGTAGGGTGGGCGCAGTTCGGAGTCTCGATGCGCGCGACCGGTGGTCTGACAGTGTTGGTGTTGGTGAGCTTGGCCCTGGCCTGTGGAGGCGGCGATGGCGGTGCCGAGGGCATCGTGGAGTTCGAACCGTCCGAAGAGGCCGGTCACTTCAAGGTGATGACCGATGAAGATGAGCTGGGCGAGACCTGGGAGTGCGACAAGGTCGGCACGATTCGTTCGGGAGCTCGGTCTGGCCAGGCGGTTGTCAGCTGTTCAAGCGAGCTTCCGGCCAAGACAGCGCTGCCCGAGATGTCGGTCGAGGTGTACGCGCTCGAGAGTGAGACCAGCTGGGCATCGCTGCGGGCCACGATGCCTGTGGAGGGCGACTCCGCCGGCTATCTATTGGAGGCAGCCGGCATCACTCTGACCGTTGATGAACAGGTCGTCGTACCGCCACTGCAGCGGGTCGAGCAGCCATGGACCGTCGAGGATGGTGAGATCAGCTTTTGGTACCACTCCCCCGAGCCGTTTTCGTCCGACGGCCTCGAGGTGATGTTCGAGCATGAGCAGCTGGGCAAGGTCTGGTCGACCAAGAGCTACGTCGACACGCCGCAGACGCTGGGTCAGGGAGGTGCCTTTGTGGCAGAGGCCCGGGGCGGGACGACGCTGGTGTACAAGTGGTCGCCGAGGGTCGTGCACGATCGCATCGCGTGGACCGGGGGCCACCATCCTCCTGCCGATGCCAAGTTCGAACACCAAGATCTCGATTGCGCAGGGACGCCGATTCGCGGCGTCAACATCGAGTCCGTCGATCCCGCTGAGCTCGTGAAGGTCGGTCGGAGTGGCGGCGCCGATCTGTTCAGGGCGCTCGAGGCCAAGCACCCGGTCAACGGGAGGGCCTTTGTGGCGTATGAGGCGGCCGCGAAGGCCGGTACACTCGCTGGTACCGCGGGATTTGGCTCCCCGGCCTTCCTCAAAAACGTGCCCTACTTTTTGAAGA
Source organism: uncultured Enterobacteriaceae bacterium (assembly GCA_964471355.1). GTDB lineage: Bacteria > Myxococcota_A > UBA796 > UBA796 > CAYYHT01. The sequence continues at coordinate 6,430 of CAYYHT010000314.1, read as the reverse complement.
AGGACACGTTTGGCCGCTGGGTACGGTACGTGCGCTCGGACCTTCAGCCGCCCGCCATGTGCGAGCCTGTGGTCTACATCTACGACGATCAGCAGCGCGCCATCACCCTGCAGATCGACCCGGCCATCGAGCTGTTCAAGTCGGTGCCGAAGCGGCCCGCATCGGGAGTTTGGCGCGTTTCAGGGGACGCCGATGGGCAGGTTCGCGATCTGGTCACCGGGGCTGTCCATCCCTATTTGTTCTGGGAGGGCCAGTGGCATCCGGCGGACTTCCCCGCATCGGGGACGCAGGTTGCCGGCAGCCAGCTGCGCCAGCATCTCACCGAGGTATCGCCCCGTCTTGGACTCCAGGGCCGCGAGATCGACGAGTTTGTGGGGTCTTGGGCGCCGCGCTTGGAGCATGAGGCCTGTGTGTCGGTGGCCTTCCACGACAGAACCACCATCGATGCCATGGCGCCGATGCGCATTGAGCCCGAACCGTCAGTGGTGATTCGCGTGATGCTGGACGTCGTTCCCTGCCGCGACGCCCCGGACCTGCTTCCGGTTGTGTGGGCGCCAGTGCCGCAGCGAAGCGGGTTCACTGTCGTCGAGTGGGGAGGTCTGCTGCGCCCATCGATGCGCAAACCTGACTCAAGGAGCGGCGAGCTTCGTCTCGCCGATCTCTAGGGCTCAAGGAGCGGCGAGCTTCGTCTCGCCGATCTCTAGGACTCAAGGAGCGGCGAGCTTCGTCTCGCCGATCTCTAGGGCTTGTTGACCACCGTGCCGCCGATGGCCGCGGCACCAAAGGCCTCGCCGAGCACATAGGCCAGCGGATGTGGCAGCAATGAAGCCGTGTCTGGAATCAGCGCTTCGGTGTTGATGGTCAGAGCCCCCACCGCTTCGAGCACGATGGCTGCGGTGTAGCCCATGTCGAATTCCCAGGCGCGGAACGAGAAGCGCGGGGAGTTGGGGTAGGCGTGGTGGTTGTTCTGGTAGCCCTCGCCCAGCACCAACCAAGCCACGATGTGGTTGTTGCGGGAGTCATCGGGCATGTCGAAGTTGCGAGGTCCCATGGCGTGGCCGAGTGCGTTGACCAGTCCACCCTGCAGGGGGTGGCTCATCATGCCGCCGAAGTAGCACAGCCCCAAAAGCGGCATGCCGGCGAGTCCGATGATGAAGGCCAAGGTGCCGTGGACGGCGTAGGGCAGCCACCACAGGCCCGACCGATTCAGCCAGTTCAGGTCGAAGTCGAGGTCGTGGGCAAACTTGGTGTACTTCGGGTCTTTGGCATTCAGGTGCGTGATGGTGCGCTTGTAGCTCTTGAGCTGCTCTTGCAGGATTCCTGCGATGCCGACGTTGACCGGGCTGTGCGGGTCGCGGGGGGTGTCGGAATAGGCGTGGTGCATGCGGTGCATGACGGCCCACGCTTTGGGGTCCAGGCCGGTGATCCAGTTGCCGGTCAAAATGACGATGCGCCGGGTGACTGGGTGCAGCTCGACCGAGTTGTGTGCCAGACCGCGGTGGTAGCCGACGGTGATCATCACGGCATTGAGTGCGTATGCAGCACACAGAACATTCAGGCAGAGCAGGAAGTAGGCCATGGAGGTGTCAATAGTCCGTCGGTTGAACCGCTGCAATTACTCGAAGTTGTAGCTCTCGCCCTCGCACTCTGCGGCTTCTTCCAGCACTTCCATGTTGACGCGCAGCATTGGCCAGGAGCAGCCCATGCCGCTCTCGTTCAGCTTCCAGCCCAGACCGTCGGCGTAGTCGGTCCAGTTGAGCCCGCAGTCGCGGTTGAAGTTGCTGTAGCCCAGCGTCGGCAGGGCATCGCTCTCCCAGACCACGCTGACGAGGTAGCGGCCGTCGGTCATGCCGCTGGTGGGAATGACGTCTTCAAAGCCGAAGCGCCACCAGGTCATCATCTGGTTGGGTTCCCAGGCGGTGGTCGGGTCGCTGAGGGTCACAGCTTCCCACTCGTGCTCGTCCTTGTGGAAGGTCTGGGTGACCGTCCACGGGGTGCCCAGGGGATTGTCTGCGTCCCAGATTTCAACGCTGATCTGCTGGCCATCGGCGAACCAATCGAACTCAGACACGCCGATCATCGGCATGATCTCGACGGACCGTGCGCGCCAGTTGGCGTCGGCGGAGATTCCGCTGTCGTCGAAGTCCAAGATCACCGCGTCGTGCATGCCCCAGTAGCCTTGGGCGTCTTGCAGCTCGCTGGCCTCGGTGATGTCGAACCCCTGCTGGGGGGTGCCGCACATGCCATTGATGCCGTGGTCAGAGCCGCACGCGGTGCCCATCGTCAGCATCAATCCCGTCGCGGCGGTCTGAAGCGGTCGACGAAACACCGGACTGTTCATCGGGACCCGCAGTCGGAGCAATCAGAGCCAAGCGCGCACCAGTCGGTGATCGAGCCCGCTCCACCGTCGTCGCAGAAGCCATCGCCCGCGAACAGGAAGCAGTCATCGGTGCAGGTGCCGCTGCTGCCGCCCGAGGTGCCGCCGCCGCTGGAGCCTGCCGCTCGTGCGCCGCAGTCTGTGCAGTCCGAGCCGTAGTCGCACACCGAGTAGGCCGCGCCTGCGCCGCCGTCGTCGCACTCGCCATCGTAGGCGTATAGGCAGGTGTCGTCGCAGATGTCGCTGGTGGGGGGCGGCGTTCCTGTGTCGGTGC
>CAYYHT010000314.1:0-3679 GCA_964471355.1 uncultured Enterobacteriaceae bacterium | reverse complement strand
CAGTGCCCGAGCCGGTTCCGCCAGTGCCCGAGCCGGTTCCGCCAGTGCCCGAGCCGGTTCCGCCAGTGCCCGAGCCACCGGTCGAGCCCGTGCTGTCATCGACATCGTCGTCCAGCATCTCGCTCGTGTCCTCGGTCTCTTCGTCGTCCTCGAACTGCGCGAAGTCGTTCAGTCGGCCGCAGCCGACGAGCAAGAGGAGGGAGAAAGCGAGTGGGACAAGACGCATAGAGGGACCCCCGAGTGCCCGCTATGTACACCTGTTGATCTGTTTTTCGCCACTGACACCTGTCAGGATTGGGTCCAGAGTGCGCCTATGGGCAGCGATCGTCGCCTAAAATGTTCGGCTGGGTGCCGTCGGTCCAACCCCACAGGTCACATTGGTCGATCGAGCCCCAGTTGGCTCCGCTGGAGTCCTGCAGCCAGTTCAGCTCGGTTGAGCAGTTGGCCCCGCAGCCCAGGTAGGTGTCGCTGTTCCACACTTGTTCGAGCGCGTCGGTGTAGCGGTCTTCGAGCCGATTGAACTGGTCGTCCATGCGGCGATCGAACTCGCCGTTCATCAGGATGTCGTCGTAGATGTCGAGTCCGACGCTGCTCAGGCTCGCGGTGACGGTGGCCAGGTCGCAGTTGTCGAGCACGATGGTGGGATTGGCTGGGTCGATGCTCCAGTTCCAGTCGGTGAAGCTGACGTTGATGCCGCCGCCCCAGCCGCCGCCGGGGGTGACTTCGTAGGTGACGTCGACGGTGACCTCGAAGGGCTCGATCCACCCGCGGCAGGTCTCGCCGGTGCCATCGACGTCGTAGACCAGCTCGAACTCGTCGCCGTTCTCGTTCATCCAGGCATCGAAGGTGAGCGACATGCTCCAGGTGCCAGGTGTCGTCGCCAGCGAGTCCAGGTCGGTGCCGTCGAGGGCCCACAGCAGCTTGCGGTCGAGAGCTTCCCACTCCCAGTCGACTCCGCCGTTGGTGCCGTTGTCGTCGTTGTCGTTGAGTCCGCGGTCGATGTCGACACAGGTTCGGGGCTCTCGGTCCCATTCCCAGCCGTGCACGGTGTCACAGGCTGATGAGAATCCACACTCGAAGCGGGACAGCAACGAACAGGTGCACACGTCGCCCAGGCCATCGTCTGCAACGGTGTCGCAGTTCTGGTCGAGGCCGTCGCACAGCTCGGTGGCGCCGGGGTTGATGGCGGCATCGGCATCGTCGCAGTCGTCGGGAAGTCGCGCGTAGCCAGCGACCGGGGCGCAGCTGGTCAGTGCGACGGCGGTCTCGCCATAGCCGTCCAAATCGCTGTCGAGGTACCAGCTGACGTCCGCGGCCCCGTCGTCGGCGGTGCCGTTGCAGTCATTGTCGTTGCCGTCGCAGATCTCGGTCCCGCCCACAAGGGTGAATGCGTCGGTGTCGTCGCAGTCTGTGGAGTTGGGCACGTAGCCAGCGGGCTGATCGCACGCGTTCACCGTCTCGGAGACGTCCCCCTGTCCGTCTCCGTCGGTGTCGGCGTACCAGATCGGCAGCGAGCTGCCGTCATCGATGGTGCCGTTGCAGTCGTTGTCCGAGCCATCGCAGGTCTCGGCGGCGCCGGGGTAGGTGTCAGCTGCACTATCGTCGCAGTCGGTGCTGTCCTGGACCCGACCTGAAGGCGGCACACAGCTGTCGACGGTGTCGTTGGGATCGCCGTAGCCATCGCTGTCGTTGTCGGCGTACCAAGTGACCGGTACCGCATCGTTGTCGATGGCGTCGTCGCAGTCGTTGTCGATGCCGTCGCACAGCTCGGTCGCCCCGGTGTAGCTGTCGGGGTCACTGTCGTCGCAGTCCCCTTCATTCTCGGTCATGCCATCGCCGTCGTCGTCGATGTCGAGCGGATCGGTATCGGTGTCCGTGTCCGTGTCCGTGTCCGTGTCCGTGTCCGTGTCGGTATCGGAGTCGGTGTCGGTATCGGTATCGGACTCGACGTCGGTCCCGTCGGGCAAGATGGTGCCGCTGGTTCCGCAGCCGGCAAGGACGAGAATAAGAAGGAGGTGTCGCATGCGCTCAGCGTGACACAACCTCGCCAGAAGGGCGAGAGCAAGCTCGCCCCTCCGTCAAGCTACGGGCATTCGTTGGCGCCCAAGACGTTTGGCTGTGTGCCCGGGCTCCAGCCCCAGGGCAGGCAGTCCGACGTCGTTCCCCAGTTGCCGCCATCCGGGGCGGAGAGCCATGTCAGCCCGTTGGCGCAGCTGACCGAGCAACCAAGGTACGTGTCGCTGTTCCACTGCGTGAGCAAGGCGTCCTCGTACCTTCCTTCGTTTTTGTCGAACTGGTCATCCATTCTCTTCTCGAACTCGTTGTTGAGCACCACGTCGAAGAGCAGATCGATGTCGACGCTGTCGAAGCGATTGGTGACTTGGCCGATGTCGCAATTTTCGAGGGTGATGGTCGGCCGAGTCGGGTCGATAGTCCAGTTCCAGGCGCCCCAATTGACTCGTGGATTGCCAAGCGCGTTGACGGTAACGGTGTATTCGACTTCGACGTTGACGGTGAAGGGTTCGACCCAGCCTCGGCAGGTGTCGTTGTTGCCGTCGATGTCGAAGATCAACTCGAACTCATTGCCGTTGTTGTTGAGGCGACCTGGGAAGCTCAGGTTCATGACCCAGGTACCGGGAACAGTGGCGAGCGCGTCGAGTTCGTCTCCGGTGAGATCCCACAGCAGCTCCCGGTCTACGATCTCCCAGTCCCAGTCGATGCCATTGTCTCTGCCGTTGTCGTTGTCGTCGTCGAGGCCCTTGTTTTCGTCAACGCATGTGAGCGGTTCTCTGTCCCACTCCCAGCCATTTACGGCATCGCAAGTGGTAGAGCCGATGCACTGAATCTCGCTCAACAGTGAGCAGGCACACGCGTCGCCCAGACCGTCGTCGGGTATGCCGTCGCAGTTCTGGTCGGCGCCATCACACAGCTCGGTGGCGCCGGGATTGATTGTGGCAGCGGTGTCGTCGCAGTCGGTGTTGTCGCGGGTGTAGCCCACCACGGGATCGCAGCTGCTGACCGCTACGTCCGGGTCTCCATAGCCATCGGCATCGTCGTCGAAGTACCAGGCGACGTCCGCGGTGCCATCGTCGATCGCGCCGTTGCAGTCGTTGTCCACGCCGTCGCACGCCTCGGGAGCGCCGATGTAGGCGAAGGCATCGGTGTCGTCGCAATCGGTGGGTGTGGGCACATACCCGACCGGCTGAGTGCAGGCAGCCACCGACGAGGTGGGGTCTCCTTGGCCGTCGCCGTCGGTGTCGGCATACCAGGTGCTCGAGGCGACCCCGTCATCGGGAACCCCGTTGCAGTCGTTATCCAGGCCGTCGCAGATCTCACTGGCTCCGGGCTTGACCGCCGATTCTGTGTCGTCGCAGTCCCCGTTGTCTTGGACCCAACCGGCAGGTGGCACGCAGCTGGTCTGGCTGCTGGCTGGGTTGCCGTAGCCGTCGTTGTCGCTGTCCTCGTACCAGGCGACCGCGCTGGCCCCGTCGTCGGCCGCGCCGTTGCAGTCGTTGTCCTTGGCGTCGCAGATCTCGGTCGCGCCGACATAGGTGTTGGCGTCGGAGTCGTCGCAGTCAGTGTCGTCGCCCACGTAGCCAGCGGGTTGGATGCACGACGAGAAGATTGCGGTTCCATCGCCGAACCCGTCGCCATCTGTGTCTGCGTACCAGTCTACAGG
>CAYYHT010000313.1:0-8584 GCA_964471355.1 uncultured Enterobacteriaceae bacterium | reverse complement strand
TTGGGGGCCTTGTTCGGCTTGGATTTCTTGAGTGCAGCGAGGGCTGCGGCGATGTCGTCCGCGGCCATCGGCATCAGAGTCGGGTTCTTGCCGCGAGCACGCCTGCGAGACGTTTTCTTCTTGACCGGCTTCTTGTCGCCTTCACTCATCCGCGTGGGCTCCCCAATTCGCCGAGCCATTGTGTCACAGGGGCGACTGTCCGTCGAAACTCCACGGGCCTTGACGGGTCGGAGCCATCAGGGCAATTCGCAATTGCTTGAGGTACGAAGGGCGGTCAAGGTCGTACGCACCGAACCTCTCAAGGTGATCGGTGCGCACTTGGCAATCGATCAATGTGAAGTTCCAGCGCTCCAGTTGACGACAGAAGTGAACCCAGGTCACTTTGCTGGCATCCGGAGCGCGGGCGAACATCGACTCGCCTGCAAAGAAGCTGCCGAAGGACACGCCGTAGAGTCCCCCGACCAGCTCGCCGTCTTTCCAAGCCTCTGCCGAATGGGCGATTCCGCGTTCATGGAGTGCTGTGTAGGCCTCTTCCATGGCGGAATCGATCCACGTCCCACTCTGACCGGGACGTTTGACGTGTCGGCATTCGGACATCACCTGCTTGAATGCGGTGTCCATTCGGATCTCGTACACGCCCTTGCGCACGGTCTTTTTCAGGCTGCGAGCGACCTTGAGTTCGCTGGGCTTGAGCACGAAGCGGGGGTCAGGGGACCACCACAAGATGGGCTCGCCGCGGCTGTACCAAGGAAAGATGCCCATTCGATAGGCCAGTTCGACGCGATCGGGGTGAAGATCTCCTCCGACTCCCAACAGTCCAGACTGCTCGGACAAGTTCGGATCCGGGAACACGTGCGCGGCGGGAATACGGAAAACAGGCATCTGCAATCGGAGGCTACCGCAGCAACCTTCGATGTGGCGGGAGCATCTGTTCACAGCTACAACGCGCTTCTCGGAGGACCGCACCTATGATCACCTCGCGCACCCTGTTTCTGCTCTTGCCGCTGCTCGCCGCGTGCCCACCCACCGAGACCGACGACACAGAAGACACGCAAGACACGCAAGACACCGACACCCCGGTCGATGCCGACGGCGACGGCTACCTTGACGACGTGGACTGCGACGACAGCGATGCGAGCATCCACCCCGACGCCGACGACGTGCCGGCTGACGGGATCGATCAGGACTGCGACGGTGTGAGCGCAGAGTACTGGGGCTCGCTATCGGGCACGGTCAGCGACGAATCCGGAGCCCCCATCGAGGGCGCCCACGTCAGCATCTGCAAGACCATCTGTCGCGTGCTCACCACTGACTCGGCAGGCGCCTATGAGTCCGACGTCGAGGCCTGGACCCACAGCGTGCACGTCGAGGGCCTCGAGGCCGGCGACGGTGTGCACGTGCAGCCTCTGGCGCCCATTACCGTGGGCATCGACGAAGACAAGGTCGTGAACATCGTCGTGCCGACTGCCGCGACCGTCGAGATTCCCGCGACCCGCGGCGAAGTCGAGCTCGACGGGGGCCTGTACGTCACCGTCGGCGCCGGCGACCTCAGCATCTTGCTCAATCCCGACCCCGTGACCCACATGGGCGCCATCCACATCGCCGAGGCCAGCCAGATGCCCGTCGAGCTCGACGGCACTGTCATCAGCTTCTGGTACCTGGCCCCCTACAACGCACGGGACTCAAGCGGAACCGGCACGCCGATTCGCTTCAGCAACGACTACGGGCTCGCCGCGGGCAAGCAGCTCGAGGTGTGGGTAGCCAGCTACAACGCCTTTGATTGGATCACCGGCGGCACCGTGACGGTGTCCTCCGACGAGCAGTGGCTCGAGGGAAGCGGCGCCAACATCACCGAATGGACCACGGTCGTCCTGCTGGACCCGACCCCTTCCTAGGCATGTGAACCGCAGCGAGGGTCGCCGCTGTTCGTTCGCTCGGATAGCGAGACGGCTACACGCTCGAGGGACGCATGATCACCATCTCCAAGCTCACCCGACGCTATGGCGACAACACTGCTGTGGACGACGTTTCGTTCGAGATCGGACGCGGCGAGATCGTCGGACTGTTGGGTCACAATGGCGCCGGAAAGACCACCTTGATGAAGGTGCTGACCGGATACCTCGAGCCATCACAGGGCACCATCAGCGTCGATGGCCACGACGTCGTCGAGCAGCGCATCGAAGCCCAGCAAATGATCGGCTACCTGCCCGAAGCGGCTCCGCTGTACGGCGAGATGTTGGTCCAGGACTACCTGCTCATGATGGCCGGGTTGCGCGGAGTCGCGCCGAGCGAAGCCGACAACGCGGTGGTCGAAGCGATCTTGGCCACGGACTTGGCGGACCGGGCCCTGGACCCCATTCGCACCTTGTCCAAGGGACTTCGGCAGCGGGTCGGCATTGCCCAGGCAATCGTGCACAAGCCCGCCGTTCTGGTGCTGGACGAGCCCACAAACGGACTGGACCCCACCCAGATTCGGGCGATCCGGGACCTGATCAACCGGCTGGGTCAAGACACCACCGTCCTGCTGTCGACGCACATCCTGCAGGAGATCGAAGCCGTCTGTGACCGCGTCATCGTGCTGATGAGCGGCAAGGTCGTCACCGATGCGCCCCTGGCCGACCTGGTCACCAGCCGAGACATTCGCATCACTGTGAATGCCGAAGAACAGGCCGCACGCACACATCTGCACAAGCTGACCGGCGTGCAAAAAGTCACCTACGTCGGCCCCGATTCCCGTCCGGGATTCCACAGCTACTTGGTGACCGCAGTCGATCAGGCAGCGCTGGCGCCACTGTTGGCCTCGAGTGCCCTCGAGGCTGGCTGGCAGATCGCCGCGGTGGCTCCCGATCGCGTCAGCCTTGAACACGTGTTTGCCAAACTCGAAGACGAACACATCGCCAGCGCTGGAGGTGCGGCATGAACCGCGTTGTGCAAGTCGCCCGCAAGGACCTGTGGGCATTCTTTGACTCCAGCGTCGCCGTCGCCTTCCTCGGCGCATTCCTGGCCTCGGTCCTCTTCATCTTCTTTACCTGGAGTGGCTGGTTCGCCCGCGGCATCGCCGATCTGCGGCCCCTGTTCGAGTGGATGCCCCTGCTGCTCATCCTCCTTGTCAGCGCCATCACCATGCGCGCCTGGGCCGAGGAGCGACAGCTCGGAACCCTCGAGATCCTCCTCACTCTGCCCATCAAGACCCACGAGCTTGTGCTGGGCAAGTTCATCGCCGGCATGATGCTGGTGTTCGTCGCGCTGTTGCTGACCACACCGATTGCGATTGTCGCGAGCCAAGTCGGCCCCCTCGACTGGGGTCCGGTCATCGGTGGCTATGCGGGCGCATTCGGCCTGGCCGGCGCCTATATGGCCTTGGGGCTCTGCGTCAGTTCTCGAACGGACAACCAGGTTGTGGCACTGATGGTCACGCTGATGTTGGGTGGGCTGCTGTACGTCATCGGAGCCCAGCGCTTCACCGGGCTGTTCTCGACCGACAACGCCGAACTGTTGCGCCTTGTTGGCACCGGCTCGCGCTTCGAGAGCATCAGCCGCGGCGTGCTCGATGTGCGTGATCTCGCCTACTACTTCGGCCTCACCACCTTCTTTCTGACCCTCAACGGCTTCTTCCTCGAGATGCCGCGCATCGACCGCTCGACCGATTCTGGGCGCAGCCGACTGGGCATGATGCTGGGTGCTGTGCTGCTGGTCGGCGCAAACACGATCGCCCTCAACTTGTGGCTGCAGCCGGTCACTTCAGCACGCATCGACCTGACCGAAGCCGGCGACTACAGCATCAGCGAGGCCACCGATGACACCCTCGGCCAGCTGGTCGAGCCGCTGTACATCGACGCCTACTTCACCGAACGCACCCACCCGCTGCTCGCACCCCTCGTGCCCCAGCTGCGCGACCTTCTGGTGGAGTACGAGGTCCGGGGCAAGGGCCGTGTCGTGCTCAGCATCACCGACCCCACTCCGGACATGGACCTGCAAGAGGACATCGGCCAGAGCTACGGCATCCGCAGCGTCCCGTTCGGCGTCAACGAGCGAAACACGCAGTCGGTCATCAACGCCTTCTTCCACGTATTGGTGCGCTACGGCGACCAGTACGAGGTGCTGTCCTTCCAGGACCTCATCGAGATCGATGCGGGCACCGAATCCGTTGACATCCGCCTGCGCAATCCCGAGTACGACCTGACCAGAGCCATCAAGCGGGTCAGCCAAGACTTCCAGCCCATCGAAGCGGTCATGGCCGGGCTGCCCGATGGCGCAACCCTGACCCTGTACGCAAGCGCCAACGCCCCCGACAGCTTCGACGAGACGCTGACCCGCATGGACGACGTCGCGAAGCGCATTGCCGGCAAGTCTGTCAAGTTGCCCTACGCCCGCAAGGACCCAGCTGCAGACATGGAGATGCAGAAGCTGCTGGTCCAAGAGCTCAAGGTCAAGCCCCTGGCAGCGGACATCTTCCAGCAGAACCTGTTCTGGGCTCACCTCGTGTTGCAGGCGGGCGACATGAATCAGATCATCCGACCCAAGGGCGATCTCACCGAGGCCGACATTCAGCAGAGCCTCGAGTCCGCGATCAAGCGGGTCAGTCCAGGCAGCCTGACCTCGGTGGGCATCCTCACTGAAATCCCTGTGGCGCCCCCACCACCGCCAAACCAGCGTCCTGGAACCCCTCCACCCCAAGCCCCACCACCGGACTTCAACAGCATGGGGCGCATGCTGCAGCAGACGTACGCGGTCGACCGAGTCGACGTGAGCCAAGGTGACGTGCCCGACCGCATCGATGTGCTGGTCGTCGGCAATACCGGCCCCATCGGCGAGAAGGGCCGCTTCGCAATCGACCAGTTCCTGATGCGCGGGGGCACCGTGGTGGCCCTCGCCGGCCGATATGGCCTGGACAAGACCAGTCAGCAGGGCATGGCCCTGACCGAGTACGACCCGACCCTGCACGACCTGCTGGCCCTGTGGGGCGTCGAGGTGCCCAAGGCACTGGTCATGGACCCTCAGAACACCAAGTTCCCGGTTCCCGTCAACGAAAAGCGCGGTCGCTTCACAGTGCAACGGGTCGAGTTGATTCCGTTCCCCTTCTTTGTCGATGTCCGCCGAACCGGATTTCTGGCGGAGCGGCATCCGTCGCTGTCTGGGCTTTCCAACGTGACCCTGCCCTTCGCGTCGCCACTTGAGGTCAACGAAGCGCTCGAGGGACTGAGCTTCACCAAGCTGCTGCAGACCACACCCGACACGTGGCGACAGACCGATCTGACCGTTCAGCCAAACATGACGCGGTGGCCGGGCATGGGCTACGGAAACCCGTCGGGAACCACCGCTTCCGAGGTGGTGGCCGTCGCTGTCGATGGCACCTTCACCAGCTGGTATGCCGCCAACGACGCCCCCAAGGCCACCGACTTCCCAACCCCTCTGACCTCATCGGTCGATGGGGCAAACTTGGTGGTGCTGGGCTCGGCAGAGATGCTCGGCGACTTCATCATCAACATGGCGCAGAGCCCCAGCGGCGAGGTCCATCGCGCCAACCTGAACCTGTTGCAGAACCTGGTCGACTGGAGCCAAGAGGACACGTCGTTGCTGTCCATACGTACGCCTGGCGCCTTCGCCCGCACTCTTGATCCGCTCACCGATGAACAGATGCGCAACTGGGAGTACGCGACCATCGCTGCCGTCTTCATTCCCTTGCTGTTCGCTCTGATCTTGCCCAGGGTGCGGCGCAGCCGAACGACGCGACTCGCCGGCCTTGATGCCGCCAAGGGGGTGTCCTCATGAACCGCACCATGACCATCCTGGCCGGTGCCCTCGCAGCGCAGTTGGGCCTGGCCGCCATTACTTGGCAGGACAACCGCCCCGAGCCCGTCGAAGCGCATCCACTCGTCCAGCTCGACAAGGCCGCTGTCACCGAGCTGGTGCTGTGGGACGCCCCTCGACCGGACGAAGAACCCAAGTCCATCACCCTCGGCAAGGCCGATGGCAACTGGGTCATCGTCAACCGCGGCAACTACCCGGCCGACGCCACCAAGGTCGACGAGGTGCTCGACATCCTGGCGGACCTGTCCGTGCGCGTCCCCCTCGCCACCAGCGCCCAGAGCCACAACAAGCTCAAGGTCAGCGATTCCGACTACACCCGAAAAGTGTCCATCACTGCGGGGGACACCAAGACGGTGCTGTTTCTAGGAGCCGGCACCGCTGGCGGCGGACTGGTCCGCTTGGCCGAGAGCGCCGAGGTGTTCCGCGTCGCGGGCTTGTCTCCGTGGAGCGTTCGACCCACCGCTCGCAGCTACCATCTGCCCAACTACATCGACGCCGAAGTCGCGTCGCTCACCAGCCTCGAGATCCGGCGCGGCGAGTCCGCCCTGATCCTCGATCGTGGCGCCGATGGCGTCTGGAGCAGCCCACAGCTCACCGAAGGCCAGGTCCTCGACCCGACCAAGGTCGTGGCATTGGTCAGCAAGGCGGCCAAGGTGCGCATCGGCGACCTGCCCGAGGACATCCCCCCGGCTTCTGTGGCGGGACTGGCATCAGGCACTCACGTGACGTGGACCGAGGACAACGGCGGCGCCACACTCACAGGTGGCTACAGCATCGGCGCCGAACAGGACGGCAAGGTCTGGGTCCAGCAGCAGGGCAATCCCCACATGGTCTTGGCACAGAAGTCTGCGCTCTCGCCGGTGCTTGACGCCGCAATCGACGGGTTGCTGAGCGCTCCGATCGAGCCTGTACCCGCGCCATAGGGGATGGGTCGTGGCCGGTGGAACGCTACGAGGTGGTGTGCGCTTCTCGATGGATTGAATGCAGTGCTGCGGACGAATCGAGTAGCATCGAGCCATGGGAATCGCCTCTGGCACCGAGATAGACGGCCGGTATGTGGTCGAGGAGCTACTCGGCGAGGGCGGCATGGCCCGCGTGTACAAGGTCCGGCACAAGAAGCTGGGCACGCCCTATGCACTCAAAGTCCTGACTGTATCGATGGAGTCTGTGCGCGAACGCCTGGTCCAAGAAGGGCGTGTGCAAGCGGCTCTGCAGCATCCAAACATCCTCAATGTCACCGACATGGTCGAGATCGGCGATGCCCCAGGGCTGATCATGGAGTTCGTCGGAGGCCCGTCCCTCGACGAGTTCCTGCAAGAGCACGACCTGAGCCTCGAGCAGGCCGAGGAGCTATCCCGAGGCGTCATCGCTGGGGTCGCCGCCGCCCACCGCCGCGACCTCGTACACCGGGACCTCAAGCCCGCCAATGTGCTGGTCAAGGTGAGCGGCCACCAACTCATTCCCAAGGTGGCGGACTTCGGCCTGGTGAAGCTCATGCGCGTCACCGGCGCGGGCGTGGGCCGCACGCGTTCGGGCGCCGTCATGGGCACGCCGCCCTACATGGCCCCCGAGCAAATCCGCGACAGCAAAGACGTCGACCAGCGAGCCGATGTGTTTGCGCTGGGTGCCATCCTCTACGAGCTGTACACCGGTCGCCAGGCCTTCAATGGCAACGACGTGTTCGAGATCTTTCAGGCGGTCGTCGCCGGCCAATACACGCCTCCGACCACCCTGCGTCCCGATCTGCCCGACAGAGTCAATCGCGCAATCCTGGGCGCCCTGCAGCCCGACCGCGAGGTGCGCTTCCCCAACTGCGAGTACATGCTGTCGATTCTCGACGGACGCGAGCCCACAGAGGAAGTGGCCATCCCCAAGCCGACCGGTCCCTGGACCGGCTCCATCCTCGAATCGGCCAGCTCGATGGGCTCGGGGCACGAGGACACACCGATCGGCTTTGTCCCCGTTTCGGAGCGCTCCGCCGCCTCGGCCCGCGGCATGAACAGCGCCCAGACCGGCGTGGGCGGCTTTGCGTCTGAACACACATGGGCAGGCGAGACCCCGCCCGACATGCGCTCGGACGTGCGCGCTGCACTCGGTCTGACCAGCCCCGAGACGCTGGTCGATGACGGGCCACCGCCGTCGCCTCCACCCACACAGTCACCGGTGCCAGCTCCAGAACCGGCCCAGGCCGCGGCTGCCCCGACCGCCACGCACCCGATGGTGCCAGCACTCGGCGGCGCGGCTGCCATGGCCGTGGTGGGGATGCTCGCGTGGAGCGGTGGCGTCTTTGCACCCGCTGCCCCACCGCCGACCGTACCCGCCGAGCAGCCGTCAGAGCCTGCCGCCTCGCCATCAGCCACGGCGCCACAGCCCACTGCGGCGACAGAACCGGAACCAGAACCCGAACCAGAACCCGAGCCCAAAGAGGCGGCGCCACCGTCTCCAGCCGAGCCACCAATCAAGGTCAAGACCCCCGTCAAGAAGGCGCCGGTCGCCGCCAAGCCCACGGCGGCCACCATCTTCGCCCAAGCCCCAGACCACAGCGTCTGGATCATCGGGCCGGGAGGTCGCCACCGACCCGGTGACCCTCTGCTGCCGGGCGCCTACACTGTCCAGTTGGCGCCAAAGGGCACCACAGACTTCGACACCTGGGCCGATGTGACCATCAAAGCCAACGAACAGCTGCGCCTGGATTGCAATGTGGGCTTCAGAGTCTGCCGCTAGAGCACCGAACAGGTAAACGGTGCGAGGCCCCTGAGGCAGGCTTGAGTCC
>CAYYHT010000312.1:0-8590 GCA_964471355.1 uncultured Enterobacteriaceae bacterium | reverse complement strand
TTGCCGTCGCCGCACTCGGCGTCCTCGTCGCAGAAGCTGCAGTACTTGCCGCCCGCGTCGTAGCAATCACCGGTCGCAACGTTGCAGAACTCACGGTAGCCACAGTCGACGCTGGTGTTGTCGCAGCCATCCTCTTCGCAGACCTGGAGCTCAGAATTGCAGGTGAAGCCCGGGTAGCAATCGCTGGGCTGCTCGCAGCCGGGCTGGCAGCTGCGTCCGTCACAGTAGTGCTCCATCGAGCACTGGGCGCTGGTGGCGCAGCTGCCCGCCAAGCACTCGCCAGCGACGCAGGTCTCGCCAAAGCCGGTGCAGGGCGTCGCAGCATCGCACTCTGGAGGGGCGCCATTGCAGCCCACAAAGGGCACACAGAAGAAGGCCACAATCGCGACCAGGACCATCAAGTAGCGGTTCATTCTGAGCCTCCGCGGTCGTCGCAGAACTCGTCCGGCAGCTCGACGTTGGTCGGCAGGCGCTCGTAGGTTGCGGTGACGTACCACTCGGATGGTGGGACTTGATCGGGAGCGAAGCGCAGCAGGTTACCCTCGCAGATGAACTGGAAGTCGACCCCGCGCTCAAGCGGGCGCTCGAAGCTGTCGGTGGTGGCCTCGCGGTACAGGCCGACCTCGAGAGAGTCGGGGTCAGGCGTCTCGGACAATGCGAACTCGACCCCGAGGCCGGACAGAGTCAGCCCGAGGTTGGTGATGATGGGCGCGAAGTCCTCTTCACAGATGCTCTCGACTAGCCCCTCGGTGGCGTTTGCAGCCTCGATGTAGCGCAGTCCGTAGCCCGCAAAGCCCGAAGCCGATTCACAGCTGGGAACGTCGTCAACCGGAGGCTCGTCCTTGCCCACAACCGCCGACAGGTTGACCACCTGGCGGTCCCGGTAGGCGCGGTCGCCCTTGAGGTCGGTGAAGTAGCGCAAGTATGCGTCGACCGGGTACGGCGACACGTCGTTCTCGTCGCTGACGAACAGGATGGACAGGTTGGCGTCGTCCCGCAGCCAGCTGTCGTTGAAGTCGGCGTAGTACTCGGGCTCGAACACCAGCCGTGCGCCCTCGAGGCCCATCTCGATGCCGGTGCCGATGGTGCCCTGGGCAACAAGCTCGCTGAAGATTTCGTCGCCGTCAGGGGTGTCGACGTCGATGACCTTGATGTTGTCGTTGAGGCTGAAGCCTTCGGGGTAGGCCAAGTCCACCGGGGTGTTGCAGTTGACGGCGACGTCGAGCTCGCGGCCAACCACCATCACCCCGTTCGGGCTCAAGGTGGTGCCCTCGGGAATGAGCACGGCGTTGCGGCCCAGGTCGTGGATGATCAACCCAGACAGGTCGAGGGTGTCGGCCGACCGGCTGCCCAGCTCGACCCACTCGCAGTTGCTGTCGAGTCCGCCGGACTGCGCCATGATCTCGGTGACGAATACGTCGCCGGGACGTGGAACCCGAGGCCCCTCGTCGTCGCCGGTGTTCTCGGGCTCGACCTGCGCACCAGTAGCGCAGCTGGGGTTGCGCTCGCCGGGCGTACCAAAGGAGCCCGTGTCGAACTCGGTGTCCGAGGTGCAGAAGTTGGCCGAGTTGTCGTTGAAGGTGGACCGCCACTTTTCGCCGTCGAGCATCAGCGAGTAGCCCTTCTCGAATGGCCAATCGCGGTCGTAGGCGACGCGATCGAGCTCGCCACGCGGGCTGGGGTCGTTGTTTGCCGCGACCTCATCGCCGTCGAGGGTGCCGTTATCGTTGGTGTCGTCGTCGTCGGGATCGCTGCCAATCAGGTTCTCGGCGGCGTCGGATAGGCCATCGCTGTCGCTGTCGACCGCATCGGCCACAAAATCGGTTTCGTCGTTGGGGTCGGTGGAGTCTACGTGGACTTCGACGCCGTCGATCACCCCATCGTCGTCGCTGTCGCTGTCGAGCAGCGACGTGCCTTGAGTGGCCTCGTCGGCGTCGGACAGGCCGTCGCTATCGGCGTCGGGGAGCGGGCTGAAGGGCCAACGCAGGATGACTTCGTCGTCGCCAGCCATCAACAGCCCACGGTACCGGTCGGTCTCGACATCGGTGGTGGTGACCGCGAGTCGCCAGTCCACATCGGCCGCGGCGAAGGTATCGATCAGCGCGCTGAAGTTCTGAGCGAGGTTGTCTTGCTCCTCGACCATCGAGCAGCTGTTGTCGATGACGATGAGCAGGTCGACTGCGTTGCGCCGCTCTTGTTGAAAGGAGTCGATGCGCGTCTGCTCATAGAACGTCGTCTCGTTGGTGCAAGACAACGCGGCGGAGAGAACGAGAACTGCGAGGCCGAGTTTACTGCTCGAATTGCTCAAAGATCGGCTCCGCTGACTTGAAGTCGCCGACGGTGACCAGCAGCACAGTGTCGATTGCACCGGGGTTCTGGGCGTCGATATGGAAGGAGGAGTACACGACGCGACCGAGCGCACCACGGGGCTGGAAGCTGATGAGCATCGGCACGCCCGTCAGGTCTGCGGTGGCGTCGCCCACTTCAGCGCCGGTTCGGTATGTGGCGTCGCCGGTGATGTGCACCACCGTGTCTGGCCCAACCGACTCCATGACCGCCCAGTTGCTGTAGTTGTACTCGATGGCCATGGTCTCGGAGCCCAGCTCATTGGCCAGGACCTCGTCGGGCACATCGGCCACGATGGACCCAATTTCGCCCTTCTGAGCGGCATCGTAGGTGCCGTCTTCGTTCAAGAACTCGACAGCATCGGGAAATGCGGCCTCGAGCAGGTCATAGCTCCAGTCCGAGAGCACCAAGGTGCGATCACCGTTCTGGACGTAGTCGCGCACATTCTGGATGACCACGTCGTCAGAGACGAGGTGGTCATCGGGGTCGAGCCCGTTGTACTCGCGTTCGCCCAGACCGCGAACGCCGCTGGCGATGAACACGGTCTTGTAGCCAAACACCTCTTTGGACTCGCCGAGCAGGCCTTCGACCGTGCCCTGAGAGCTGCTGAAGTCCCATTCGGGATCCCAGGTCGGAATCGAGATGATGCCTTGGTACTGCGCATAGTCGACAGGCACCCGGTCAAGCGGGTCAGCGATGTCGTCAAAGTCACCAGCGGCCACAGCGATCTGGCCGACGGGATCGCTGACAAAGCCCTGGTCAGGGTTGCAGGCACAGAGAGCCACCACAGTCAGTACGGCAGCGATGTGTCGTGTTGTCATGGGCTTACTCCAGAATCATCTGGCCGCTCGTCGACAGCGTACTGTCGGACTGGGCGGTCTGAATCGTGCTGAAGGGCAGTCCGAAGTACGGGCCTTCGATGTAGCTGCTGGCACTGAAGTTGACGGGGCTGGCCTCGAGCTGGCCGAGCTCGCCGGGCTGGAAGCCGTGCTCGCCGTCGTCCCACGGAATGACGCCAGCGAATCCGGCCTCGCCGTTGGATGCAAGTACGCCGCCGATGGAGGTGCTGTAGACAGCGTCCGGGTATGTCTGCGCCGGCGTCCAACCCAAGGGCAGCGGCTCGGAGCGAGGCCAGGTGAAGTCGTTGCACAGGGCCGGTTCGGTGATGTAGTAGTCCGCCGGAACGGTCGGCTGGACCTCGGGAACCAAGAACTCGGGCACACCGGAGTCGGTGTCGCCGGGAGCGTGCAGGTCGTAGAGCTGGTCGAAGTGGTAGTCGTCGAGGGTCAGGTCGATGCCGCGGTACAAGATCTGGCCGGTGCTCATGATCTCGTCTTTGGGCAGCGTGACCACGTTCTCGGGGCCTTCGAACCAGACAAAGTCGCCGACACTCACCGTCTCGGGGTTCGGGCAGTCCATCGGCTCGGCATCGGGCGGCACCGGGAAGACACCGTTGGCGTCGTAGGGCATCGGGCCATCGCCGGGAGGCGGAGGCGCGCCACATGGCGGATCGAGCGGAATGACGAAATAGGCGAAGGCCGTGACGCTCTCGGCGATGGAGCAGTCTGCGTTCTGGATGGAACGCGACACGTCAAAGCCGATGCCCGGGTACAGGTTGGACAGGTCTGGGGGCGAGTCGCAGACGCTGATGGCTTCGGGCACGAGGATGGTCTCGTCGCCCGACGTGATGAGCACGTCGCGCATGCCGACCCGCGCGGCGTTCGACGAGCGGATGCGGCCGTAGACATTCTCGCCGTCGAGCCAGGTCAGCTCGGTGACGATGATGTCGGCGTTCTTGCCGCCGTCGTCCCAGAACTCGATCTCGGTATCGGCGGTGAAGGTGGTGCCCAGGCCCGTGATGGTAAAGGCCTCGGTCTCGCCCTGACAGATCTCGGGCGGCTCCCAGAACGCCGTGATGACCGCGCGGTCAACGGTGAATCCCTTGTACAGAGACACAACCTTGGGGCCGTCCTCGATGGCGACATCGCGCTTGCCGGGAGGTGCATCGGGATGGATGGCGATGCGTGCTTCGGCCAGTGTCGGCGTCAGCACGTTGAAGTCGAGAATCTGGACGCCATGACCAAAGGAGGTCCAGGTGTAGCCCTGCTCCCAGTCTGTCGACGAGCCCAGCATGGCGACATTGAGGGTCTCGCCCATCTTGCCGTTGTCGGGCTCGATGTGGAAACTCTCTTCGATGACGGTGAACGACTCGGGCAGGTCGACAATCAGCTCGCCAATCGTGACGACAGCGTCGCGCAGTCCCAGATCGGCGTCGGGATCGACAACGACCGTGGCCACGGCGGTGTAGCCGTCCTTGACTGTCATCGATTCGATGGTGATGCCATCGCCCAAGTCGAGCCATGTATCGCCAAAGACGAATGTGCTGCGGGTAGCTTCGACGGCGACATCGAGCGTGGTTCCCTGGCCGGCGACGCCGGGAGCCAGTTCGTAGCGAGTACGGCTGGTGTCCGGATCTTCGACGTCGTCGGTGTCCGTGCCGGTGCTATTTCCGTTGCAGCCTGCCAACAGCAGGGCCGCCAGAATGGTTGAAGTACGCAATGAGATTGTCATGGGGTCTCCACCGGCTCGATTGCCCCGATCGTGCCGCGCGAATCTAGCCGATAGGTTGCCCGACCGCTACGGCATATCCAAGTCACGGAATGTCCAGCTGACACCATCGTTCTACCTGTGGTGTGCGGGGTCGGGATGCGAAATCTGGGCAAGGCGGACCAGCGGCTCATCTGACGGGCAGAGATCGGTGGCCTTTTTCGCACATGAACCGCACGAGAGCTCTTCATTGGCGCCTCCGCAGGAGCTCGACAACGCGCGCCCCTTGACGACAACGCCGACGGCCATCGCCGCCATGGCCGTGCCAAAGAACAAGATTGTGAGCAGCGCGGTTTCCAAGAACAAATCCTCAACGGCAGTTTAGCTCGCCAGAGCGATCGATGCCGTGTGACGAGCACGGTCGCATCGCATTCATTTGAATCAGCATCATGTATCAGGTGCCACATGACGCGGCCAGCGCGATATACCATCGCGCCAATGGGCACACTCAAGCAGCGCGTGGACCGACACCTGAACCCCGAAGAAGGGGACGCAGGCTACGTCGACACGTTCATCATCTTCCTGATTGCCTGCAACGTGATTGCCGTCATGCTCGAGACCGAGCAGTCATTGAGCGGCGAGTACGCCTCGGCCTTCCACGTCTTCGAGTGGTTCAGCTCGATCTTTTTTACGATCGAGTACGCCCTGCGCAGCTGGATCGCTCCGATGCAGCCCGAGTACGAGGGCATCAATCCTTGGCGGGCCCGCTTCAAGTACGCATTTACCGCCATGGCGATGGTCGATCTGATCGCCATCCTGCCGTTTTATCTGCCCATGCTCATCGAGCTCGACCTGCGCATCGTGCGCGCCATCCGCTTACTGCGACTGGTGCGCATCTTGAAAATGGGCCGCTACGCCCACGCGGTCAAGACCCTGACCAACGTCATCGGTCGCAAGCGCGAAGAGCTCGCCATGACTGGGTTTGTCCTGGTCATGCTGCTGACCCTCACCAGCAGCGCGATGTACTTCGTCGAGCATGAAGCGCAGCCCGACAAGTTCCGCAGCATTCCCGAGGCCATGTGGTGGTCGGTCATCACCCTGACGAGCGTGGGATTTGGCGATGTCTACCCGGTGACCCAGCTCGGCAAGTTCATCGGCGCCCTCGTGGCGATGATGGGTGTGGGGTTTGTCGCCCTGCCCACCGGCATCCTTGCCGCGGGCTTCAACGAGGAAATCCGTGAACAAAAGCGCGGCAAAGACACTGAAATGTTCGGCTTTTGCCCCCACTGTGGCAAACAGTTGCTTCCAGGCGAAGAGCTGGAGTAAACAACCGGGCCTAGCGATCCGACGAGCCAGATAGCGAGCGCGGTCATGCAGACCAGTCCGCTCCGCGTCAGGTGACCCATCTCGCAAGGCCTGCCATACGCCGCCCCCGCCGAACCCGGCATTCGGCACACCATCAATCGGCACCTGAACCCGGCCGATGGCGACGAAGGCCTCATCGACAGCTTCATCATCCTGTTGATCGGCGCCAACGTCATCGCCGTCATGCTCGAGACCGAGGCGTCCATCGGCGGTCCATATGCAAGCTGGTTCACGGCCTTCGAGTGGTTCAGCTCCATTTTCTTCAGCATCGAATACGCCCTGCGAGTCTGGCTCGCGCCGATGAAGATGCAGTACAGCTACAGCACGCCTCGCGAAGCACGCATGCAGCACATTCGCACGCCGATGGCCATCATCGACCTGCTGGCCATCGCGCCCTTCTACCTGCCCATGCTGTTCACACTCGATCTGAGAGTGGTGCGCGCGATTCGCATGCTCAGGCTGGTGCGCATCCTGAAGATGGGTCGCTATGCCCACGCAATGAGCACGCTGACCAATGTGCTCAAAAACAAGCGCGAAGAGCTGGCGATGACGGGCTTCATCCTCGCCATGCTGCTTACACTGTGCAGCTCCGCCATCTTCTTCGTCGAGAACGAAGCACAACCGGACACGTTCAGCAGCATTCCCGCAAGCATGTGGTGGTCCGTCATCACCCTGACCAGCGTGGGCTTTGGGGACGTCACTCCGATTACGCCGCTGGGACGATTTGTGGGCGGTGTGATTGCGATGATCGGGGTGGGATTTGTCGCACTGCCGACGGGAATTCTGGCAGCCGGATTCCAAGAAGAACTGCGCCTGCAGCGACTGGCCTTCGACAAGGACGACTTCGGCTTTTGCCCACACTGTGGAAAATGCCTGCTGCCTGGGACTGAGTTGGACTGATTTCCCGCACCGGGCTTGCCCTGGCGTATCCTGCGACGGTGTTGGGCCCCCTCGCCATACTGTGGACTGTGACGGCATTTGCCGGCGACCTCGACGGCGAACTTGCGCTCGACTTCATGACCGCCAACAACACGTCAACCGAAGCGGGGGTTGGCTCTCCTGAGACGATGGCCACCAGGACCCTGGGCGCACGTCTGCGCCTGGACTTGAACGAGATGGACGACCGCTTCCACTTCAAGCTGGACTGGCGCACGCGCGACCCCCTGGGCGGCGACGTCCAGAACAGCTCGATCTGGCTGCTCTACGCCGGCGAGGCCACCTACGACGTCACGCCAGACAAGCTCAGTGTCTCGTTTGGCCGCTTTGTCGCGCCCTCGGTCACGTTGCTGCCCGTCGACGGCCTCAAGGCGATCTACACGCTGAACGACGAGCAGAAGCTCACCTTCTTTGGCGGGCGAAGGGGCATCACCACGTCGCGACGCAATGTGGGCCTCAGCGACTTTCCACCGGCGGCTGGCATGCAATGGGCCGTTCGCGACGAACGCACGACCATCATCACCCAGCTGGCCTACGCCCAAGACGAGGCGGTCATCAACAAGTCCGCCTTTGAACAGAACCAGGACTACGGCGCCCTCAACGGCATGTTCAGCGCCAACATCAGCTTCGCCGAGCGCGAGCTGATCGTCGGCACCAGCCACGCATTCGCGCAGCAGGCGTCCTACACCATGGGGCCAACCTGGGTCGATACCGCCGTCTCGGTCGAAGCCTTCGACCAGTGGCGGTCGTTGTTGTGGCTCGATTGGCGCCCCGAAGATGACCTGCGGGTGCAGTACTCCATCCACACCCAAGGTGTCGGGGTGTACCGCTCGTCGGTGGACGTCGGCGGAGAAGTCACCGAGCTCGATGAGCCGAACTGGACCGACAACCGGGTCAAGGTCACCGTCAAGCCCGCCAAGCTGTCCTTTGTGCGCGCCGAGCTGCGCCATCGCAGCCGTCACGACCGAGGCGAGTTGCGCTACGGGCTGGCCATGCACTTTGCCGACATCGCCACCGCCGGCCCCTACCTCGAGGGCCGCGCCTACTACGACGACATCGCGACCGGAAACAACGGCTGGGTCGGTGCAGACCGCCTGTACTACCGCGCCGCCGCCGGCTGGGAGAAAGGTCCCGTCGACGTCGCCGCCGGCGTGAGCTTCGTGGAGCGCGACTTTGGGCCGGTCTCGAACCGTTCTGCAGGCGCGACGACCGAGATCGCGACCAGCGACCTGTCGCCGTTCGTGATGGAGGCCCAGAACATCGCCTTTGTCCGAGGCTTCGTGGTCGGGCGTCACTATTTTGCCGGCCTGGACGTCGAGGCCAACCTCGGTGACAGCGGCGAGCTGCGCGTGCTGCTGCAGGCGGGCGCACTGGTCGATGCACTATGGGGCGAACA
>CAYYHT010000311.1:0-8595 GCA_964471355.1 uncultured Enterobacteriaceae bacterium | reverse complement strand
GCGCCGCCGGCCTGGACCCCGGCCACGGTGAGCGAACGAGGCCCCAGTCCGGGCCGGTACACATCGACACCGATGACAAAGAAGCGCTGCTCGGCGGCGGGTACGAGGTGGTGCTTGTCATAGCGATCGGTGCTGCTTCCGCCTTCGACGACCATCAAGCTGTTGGTGCGACCGTCTGCACGCAATGTGACGCCGACGACCGCCGGAAGCGGCGCCTCGAATCGGTCGGGATTGAAGGGCCAGCTGTTCTCGGGCAGGGCAATCCAGTCGGCATTCGTCACGGTGCCAGCCAACCGCTGCAGCCGCTCCGCTCTGTGTTGCGTGTTGATGCGCTGGCGAGACTCCATGGCCCCGGTGCCGGGCTCGACAATGGCGACGCGGGTTGTTCCCTGCGGTGCTGTCGGCGCCAGCCACCACCCCGTGCCAGTGGCCAGCCAGAGCATCGCGACGCCCAATGCCCAGCGCTGACCATCGATGAGTCCCGCGGCCACAGCAGCCAGTCCGCCGACCAAGAGTGGACGCCCGCCAACCGCCAACGCAACCAGCAATGGCCCGGCGCCCGCGAGGAACAGCGACGGTCCCGCTGGCACGACTTGAATCCAGCCAGCCAGCGCGCTGCCGATGGCCCACGCACATCCAAACGCCCAAGAGCGTTGGACGCCGCGCTGCATTGCCCATCCGGCCAGGGCGAATACCACCGCCGGCAGCAGCGCTTCGGCGGCCATCAGTCCGAAGACCAGCGGAGTCTCGGCGGGATTGCTGAACCGGCCCCATTCGCTGACCAGCCACCACAGGGACAGGCCGTACCAAGCGGCTCCCATCAACAGGCCGCGAGTGCCATCGCGCAGCGGATGCCCCTCGAGGCTCCATGCGCTCAGCGCCATTGACGCCAGCACCATCGCCGCTCCGGTGAGGTTCGGCGGTGCCAGTCCGATGGCCATGCCCGCGGCAAGGGCCGCAGCCCAGCGGGGGCTATTCGAAGCACACCCCCGGCTGTTCGGCACAGGTCCCATCCGGACAGCTTCCGGAGACGCACTCGACACCGCTATCGCAGCTGGCGCCGTCGAGGACCAGAGGCGCGCACACGTCCACGTCGCACCAGCCGCTGGCGCATGCCACGCCGCCGTCGCAGGCCTCTCCGAGCAGCGGGCTCAACACACAGGTGCCGCCGATGCATTCACTGCGGTACGGGCAGTCCCGCAGCGCATCGCAGTTGTCGCCGACCTCGACAATGGTCGGCCCAGCGCACACCGCGTCGATGCAGTTGGCGCCCAAGCGGCAGGGGGTGTCCTCGTCGCAGCTGTCGCCAGGTTGCGCGCGGTCGGTGGCTTCTCGCACCTCGCAGGTGCCGCAGAAATCCAGCCCCAGAACGCACTCAGTGCCAGGTTCGCAGACAAAGGACTCGATGCCAAAGCTGCACGCTCCTCCTTGCGGTGACAGTCCTTGCCAGATGTCGGCGCAGGACCCGTCCAGGTCGAAGATCTGTTGGTCGCACTCGACGTCGGACAGGTGCTCTGCACAGGCCTCGATGCCTTCTGCAGACAGCGCTAGAAGTCCCTGGGCTTCGAGGGCCGCGTAGCGCGGCTCATAGACCCCATTGCAGGTCTCGATAAAGGTGCGCCGGCACTCGATGGGCGTCTCTTCGGCGATGCGGCCACAGCGCAGGTAGTACTCGCAGCACATGTCCGCGGTCGTCTCGCAGTAGTCCACCGCCGTCGGCGGCTCTGCGGGGCACCCCAGCAGCATCAGGGGCAGCCAGGCAATCACCGGCGACGCCTGCGCTGCCGCTTGAGCACGATCTCGGCCCCGTTTTCGAGCTCGAAGTCGTCGAGGATCTGCCAGCGGTCCAGGGGCTTGTCGTCAATCCAGAGCGCCCAGTTGCGCTCCCGCAGCTCAAATCGGTCGGCGAGGCGCGACAGCAAGAACTGCACGTGCACAGCGGTACCGACAAGGATCTCGTCCCGTTCGACCTCTTCGTCGTCGCGCATCAGGATGAAGGTGGCTGTGACCAAGTTGTTCTCGACGAACTCGAGGTCGGCCTCTTCGCTGGGGTCTAGGGCACGCGTCTTGACGTCGCCAAACCACGCATCGCCGCCCTGCACCAACCGGTACCAGCCCAGCAGCTCGCCGCTCATGTCGATGGGCGTCGCGGCAAGCTTGTCGACCAAACGAGCGGTGGACATCGCCAGACTCTCGTCGACGCCGAGCTTGACGTAGTGCGGCTCTTCGCCCTCGAGCGTGATCAGGTAGCGCTCGGTGTCGCCAGTGATTCCCTGGCGCGGGTACATCGTGTTGTTGTCGGGCTGGGCCTGTCGTGGACGTCGCTCGCGCAGGCGTCTGCGGCTGTTGGGCAGAGCTCCGTCCCGGTTCTTGGGATCGGCATGGCGCTCGCGGCGGCCTGGGCGGTCGCGCCGTTTTTCGGGTGCCGCTTGAGTGCGCTGCACATTGGACCAGCGCAGGTCCTCTTCGGCCGGCGGGTAGTCGAGGTGTTTGGCCGACGAGGGCAGGGGAGTGTCGCGCTTCCAGTGGCTGGTGACGTAGGCCATCAGCTCGGTCAGGGTCGCTCCGGCGACCGGAGCCTCGAGCAGCCACTTCAGCTCGCGCGCAAAATCCTCGGGGTCGTCGTAGCGCTCGTCGCGGTACAGCCCGAGGGCTCGGGCGAAGACCTTGCGCACGTCGTCGGTCAGCACGTCGCGCCACTGGTGCAGCTGGTGCGCGCCGGTCGCGCGCTCGGCCGCATGCTTGGCCCGCTGCAGGTCCCCGTCGTAGACGACCTCGCCAGTCGACAGCTCAAGCCCCAGCAGGGCCAGCGAGAAGATGTCTGAGGACACATCTTCGTACTCGCCCTTCATGCGCTCGGGGGGCGCGTACCGGTAGGAGTCGGCGACAGGCTCGAGTGCAGTCCCCTCCAGCAGCTCCATCTGCGGCAGGCCGTAGCCCAGAATCTGCACGTCTCCGTCGGCCTCGAGCACCACCCGCCACGGATCGATGTTCCCGTGACTGTTGATGCCATGGTTCTCGCCGAGGGCGGCGGCTTGATCCAAGATGATTGCGCCGAGGTAGCAGAGCTCGAGTCCGGCGCGCGCACCGAATGGCCGCATGGGTCTGATCAACTGCAGCACCTCGGCCAGGCACCAAATCTCGCCCGTTGGGTACACAAAGGTGGCTTCATTCTCGTCATGCACATCGAGCTCGGTGATGCCCGGCACCATTGGTGAATCCAGGAAGCGACGCTTGCTGTGCACATCTCGACCCAGTGCGTCGTGCCCCTGGCACTCCGGTGCAAATGCGATTCCCGTGTATAGGTGCCCTGTTGCCGACACGAGCTCAATTAGTTCCGACGCGGGGCCATGGACGCTTCGGCCCGTGGGATTGAGATCCTCCAGACGCATGATTCCTCCGAGTCAAGAAGGGTAGCAGGTCCCCCATTCACGAACCGATAGGTTTGGGGTAGGGTTGCACCGGAGAATTTCGAGTTGGACAAAGAAGCGGTCATCAAAGAGCTGCAGTACCTTGGCTTGGACAAGCACGAATACCGCGTGCTTCTGCTGACACCGCTGGTCCAGGTGGCGTGGGCTGACGACGTCATCATCGATGGCGAGCGCAGTGTCATCAAGGCGACGGTCGCCCACCTCGAGATCAACAGCGCCGACGCCGAGCGTCGAGTCAACAGCTGGCTTCAGCACCAACCGACCGAGGACTACCTGCTGCGGGCTCGCAAGCTGATTCGCGAGCTGGCGCCCCACTCGGTTGGCATTGGCAAGGACATCGATGGGCGCACTCTGCTGTACGTCATCGACCAGTGCAAAGCGGTCGCCAGAGCGGGTTCAGGCCTAATGGGCTTCTTGCGCTACGACCCCCGCAGCGCATCTGCACTCGAAGACATCCGCGCCGATCTCGACCCCGAATCCATCAACTACGACGCTGTCGTGGAGTGGGAAGCCGATCCCGAGCCCGTCGAAGAAGAGGAAGAAGAGGAAGACTGGGACGACGAGGACGAGGAGTGGGACGACGAAGAGTGGGAAGAAGATGAGGAGGAAGACGTGGGCGACGGTCCCAGCGTCGGCCTCAAGCTCGGCACGCGGTCTGCCAAGGTCAGCCAAAAGAAGCTCGACGCGGTGCAGCAGGCACAGAAGTCGGCCCAGGTAACCCGTCGAAAAGATGGCCGCAAGAAGCGTGTCGCGCCCAGCCTCGGCAACGCCAAGAGCGGCGGAGTGGCAGGTGTCGATCTGGGACCGCCCGGATTTGACGACGACTTAGGCGGCCTGTAGCAACTCGGCTGCAGCCTAGCTCAGCAGTCCAGGTCGTTCTTTTTGAGCTCGCCGGCGATCTCGCGGTCCAGCTCGACGTCGCCGCTGCTGCGCTGGGCCAGACATAGAGCGTCTTTGGCACCGGGGGTGTTGCCAATGCGCAGCAGCACGTAGCCCAGCCCGTAGTTCGCATGTGGATTGAAGGGGTCTTCCTCGAGGGCCTGCTGAAAGCTCTGCTCGGCGCTGGCGAGCGCCCCTTGGCCGACCTGATCCCAGCCGCGGTCGACGGCCGACACGCGCCGAGGCTTGGCAGGTGCAGCGGGCTGGTCGGGGGCCGTGGCGACTGCGGGGACGTCGGGTGTGGCAGGTGCCACAGGCTCGAGTGCGGGTGCTGCCGGTGCTGCGGGTGCGGCGGGCGCTGGAACAGCGGGCTGAACCACGGCGGCCGGCGCTGGACCTTCGCCTTCGGCTCCAATCGAGAGCTTGATGCCGAAGGTCTTGATGATCAGCACGGTGGCCAGTGCGACCCAGACGATCTGGGTGAGGGTCAGCACGCTGATGACGGCTTTGCGCACGCCGCCGGCTGACTCGAGTTGGCTGATGCGTCGCTCTAGACGGCGGATTTCCTTTTCAGTGCTCATTGCCGGCAGCTTATCGCCAGACGGGGCCACAGTCATTGGTGAAGTGCGTGTAAACAGTGGCGGTTGGGGTCTCAACACCGCATGCTTGTGCGGCGGTTGGGGCCGCACCCCGGGTACAATCGATCATGATGCGAATCTTGCTCCTGATTCCCGCACTGGTCGTCGCGCTAGCTTGCGAGCCGATCAACGGCTTGGAAGGCACTGGCCCGGGCGGCGGCGAGAACGGCGGTGGCGTTGACCCCGAGGACATCCCTTGGGAAGAAGACAGCGACGGGACCGAGATTTGGGAAGAGGCTTTTGCATGGGAGCCCTGCGCTTCCTACGTCGACCCTGACGGAATTGCGTGGCCCGTGCCCGGCGCAACGCGCTTTTTTGCTGGGGACTACGATGTCAACCTCGAGGCGGGAACGTTCAGCGGCAAAGAGTACTGGTTGCTCGTGGCGAATGAACACTGGAAGGACACCGGCGAGGACGACTGCCAAGTGGTCTGGACCATCGAGGGCGACATCGGCGAGCCCGGCTGCAACGCCTGCGACTTCTCGACGACTGTGGTGGCGAATATGAACCAGGCACAGTCGGACTGCCCGAACGGTCTGCAGAGCCTCGAGTCGGACTGGGAGGCGTCGTACGACGTCATTCGACTGGGCGACGGCAGTGCCACCCTGCGCTTCCTCGAGAGCGGAAACGAGATTGGCGACGGCTGGTGGAGCGGTGACCGCGTCGCCTGGATCAGCGAGCCCGCCTGCATGTGGTTCTGATTGCGGCCCAATCCATGAGAAACCTGACGCCGACTCTGATGTTCATGATGCTGGGACCCGCCTGCGCCGGTGGTGGTGGGCTCGCGGCCTACGACCCCGACGCCGAGACCGACACCGACACGGACACCGACAGCGATTCCGACACGGACACCGACACCGATGCGGACAGCGACAGCGATTCTGACACCGACACCGACCCGGGCTTTCAAGCGCCGTCGCTCATCAGCTTCGAGGCTCGCGATCTGACAGATCGCATCGACGTGGCCTTCCGCGTCACCGATCCCGACAACGACATCGACGGCGGCTCGCTTGAGCTCATCGTCGACGGCACCCCGTTCGACTTGGTCATTCCCGGGGACATCGACGTATGGAATCCCGCTGGCGAGTCCATCGTCTCGATTCCCATCAACGTCTGCGACTCTGGCTCCCACACCTTTGCTGGGCGCGTCACCGACAACCGCGGGTTGACCAGCAGCCAGATGTCCGACTCGGTCTCGCTTGGTGGCGACGCCGTGATTGTGCCCGAGACTGGAGACGACAGCCTAAGCGCCACTGACGCTGGCTTGATCGCGCCACCGACCTACATCTGTGGTGATCTCTACGCCGCCAGCAACGACTCAGAGGGCTACACGGGCGACCAAGATTGGATTGTGGTCGAGCCCTCCACGTCAGGGTTGTGGACGTTCACGCTGACGTGGTCTGACCTGGCAAGCGACTACGACCTGCACATCTACGACGAGTTTGGTCCGGTCGCGAACTCCATCCAAGACGGCTCGCTGCAGCCCGAATCTGTCGACACGTACATGTGGAGCGGCAGCTACTACTACATCATCGTCGCCGGCTGGAATGGCAATGGTGGCGACTGGACGCTGCTGCTCCAGTAGGCAGGACGTCTACAGGTCGTAGGCGCAGCGCAGGCCCGCAAGCTCTGGAGTTTCTGCTTCACCGACGGCCCAACGACCGCTCTTGCCGATCTGGCTTCGCGGAGAGCGCGCAGAGCCGCCCAGCAAGACATCGGTATTGTCCGCCGTGACGGCCCACTCCCAGGCATTTCCCGCCAGGTCGAGAACGCCTTCGGCAGACGCACCATCGGGGGTCCGCCCGGCTGTTTGGGGCTGCCCGCCACAGTCCGCGGCGTTCGCGTGGGCGCAGGTGGGGGCCTGCTTGCCCCAGGGCCACTCTTGTTCGCCGGCCGCGCGGCGCCACTCCACCTCGGATGGCAGGCGTCCGCCGCGGAAGTCGCAGTAGGCCTTGGCGTCAGCGAATGTGACTCCGGTGGCGGGATCGCTGCCCGTGCTGTTCGCAGCCCCCTTGCACGTGCCTGCCGATACGCATCGTTGCCAGCTGTCTGCGGTGACTTCGATGCGGTCGAGCTGAAACGCCGCGACATCGCCGGTTGCCGGCAACAACACCATGGCGTCGGGGGGCCGCATGGTCTCGAACAGTCCCGAGCCGACCCACACCACCGCGCCCAGCAATGCAAGTGCGAGTCCACTCAGCCCCAGCATCCATGCGGGACTGGTCTGCATGTTGGCGCCCGGCACGTCGCGAGAGCCCGGGCCGTCCAGTGAGATGTCCGGTGCCGCCGCCATCGGACCTGACATGACATCGGGAATGGTGCCGGCGCTTCTGGGCTCTGCTGGCGCCGGTGTAGCCGGGGGCAGGGCGCCTGTGGTCTCGGCATGAATTGTCTCGCGCAGGTCATCGAGTGCGGTGGCCAGCTCTTCGCCGTGGCGGAACCGATTGGGAGGAGATGGATGAGAGATGGGGGACAGTCCCCGGACCAGCAGGCTCCACAAGGCCCTCTGCAGGCGCTCAATGCGCTCAAAGGTGACGCCGGCGACCAGGCCCAATCGCTTGACCCCAGCGTCGAGGGCGGCATGGTCAGCGTCGTTCAGCGCCGCCCGCCCGGTGAAGTCGACGAGATCGCCCGCCTTGGCCTGTTGCCGCTGCTTGGCGAAGTCGCGGCGCAGCGTCTTTCGGGGCTCGCCCTCGGTCAGGATGGCTTGCCTTGCAAGCTCCCATAGCTCGCGCCCTTCGGTGGTCAGGAGCTCGCGTGGGTCTGCTTGATAGGCCGGTCGGGCGCCGGTAAAGCAGGCGTATAGCAGCACGCAGAGTGCGTAGGTGTCCCAGGTTGGGTCGGGAATGGTGATGCCCGGCAGAATCTGGTCCAGTGGCGCCCACATGGGCGTGCCGAACAGCGCCAGCTCGACGTGCTTGAGCCCGTCGATGGTCATGGCACCGCCGAAGTCGCCCAGGTACATCGTGCCGTCGGCGTCGAGAAAGATGTTCTCGGGTTTGACGTCGCGGTGCACCAGGCTGTGCCCGTGGACCTGCACGGCGTGGACGGCATCGAGGGTGCGAGCCAGCGTGGCGATGCGCACCAAAATCTCTTCGAGGGTGCCCGGCTGTGGGTCGGCGAGCATCTGGTGCAGCCAGTCGCCCAGGTGGCGGGTGTACCGCGGCATCACCATGGCCGGCACGTCGTCAAGCACGATGTCGTCCAGGCATCGAACGACTCCAGGCACGCCGGCGGCATCCATGGCCCGCAGCAGACCGATTTCCTTGTGCAGTGCTTTGACCGCCGACGGGCGTCCTGCGGCGACCTTGACGGCGACTTCGAGCCCGTCATTGCGGGTGCCGAAATAGACAGCCCCCTGGGCGCCAGAGGCTTCGGGAAGCCGGGGGAGTTCGTACTCGAAGGCGGATGTCACGCGGCTGGGATACCTCAGTCCCACCCTTCCTAGCAGGGAGATCTCGTGTACGTACTGATTACTGCGGGCGCTACCCGCAATGATGCGTACTGCCTGGTCGATATCGTAGGCACTGAGATCAGGCATTTTTTCCCTGGCGATCTCTTCCAACTGACCGCGGTCTACTTTCCCAACTTTTTCCTTATGCGGCTCACCGCTGCCCTTTTCAATGCCGGCAGCCCTCTTGAGCAGC
>CAYYHT010000310.1:0-8605 GCA_964471355.1 uncultured Enterobacteriaceae bacterium | reverse complement strand
CCAATGGCTTCGAGGTCAGCGGCGAGCGAATTCGCTCCAACGAGCTGTTGGTCAGCTGGCTGGAACACTACGCCGACGATCCCCGTGCCGAGGGACTGCAGTGGCGGGTGGCTGGCAGCTATGAGTCGGTGTTCGAGCTGGAGCTTGCAGTCGAGAATTACCTGCAGCTTGTGGAGCGCTTTCCCCAGGGCGTCAACGCTCCCCACGCACTGGCCAATGCCGCACTGCTGCAGCAGTCTCTGGGGGACCACCTGGGCTCTGCGCGGACCCGTGAGCGATACGGCCAGGAGTTTCCGCTCGATGCGGCGGCCGAGCAGCAGACCTTTTTGGCCGGCGAGATGTGGCAGGAAGTCAGCTCAAACCAGGAGCGGCGGTTCTGGGACAGGTACCTCAAGACCTGGGGCGGAGTCAGTCCGGGACACTCCCTGCACGCGCGGTATCGACTCGCTGAGATCGCAGATGCGCGCGGACAGCAGCGGGTGAAGCGCTTTCAACTCGACGAGGTGCTCGCCGAGTTTCATCGCTATGTGGATGCCGGAGTTCCCTTGGACCGCGATGCTCGTCGATATGCGGCAGAGTCGGCCTTTCGCGAGGTCGATGCGGCGGGGGTCAAGCTGGCCTCACAGAAGCTGACCGGCCGGGCCGAGCGCGATGTGCCTTTTCTGCTCGATGAGCTTCCGGGCCAAGTCCAGGAGTTCGAGGCGTTGGCGTTGAGCATCGTCAGCTACGGCGACTTTGATCACAGCGCCCGCGCGCTGTATGTGGCCGGAGGGGTGCATCTGGCGTACGCGCAGCTGGGTCGTGAGCTCATGCAGTGTCCGCCAGAGCTCGACGATGAGCGCTGCGACCTGTTCATCCAGGTCATCGATGAGGTGGGCCTGGCCGATGTGATCCAGTCCCATGACGACCGGGCGGCGGCCCTGTGGCTCAAGGCCGTGTCGTCATCGGTGGAGCAGGGGGTGGTCAGCCCGTGGGTAGACGCTTGCTATGGCGCGCTCAATGAGTACAACCCGGCGCTCTATCCGGCGGTGAAGATCGAGAAGCGGGGACCGGCATCGGCGGCGTTCCATCCTCCAGTCAGCATGCGCCGCCCGTCAGCCGACGACGCGCTCCCAGTACTCGTCGAGCCGTAGGCGCAGGCCGCCGGAGTTGCCGCGGGTGGGCCGCACCCGGTCGATGTCCACCTTGAGCGTGGTGGCTCGCGGGCCGCCGTTGATCATCATCTCGCCCTCGAGGTAGATGGGAATCGGCCGTCCGACCGGGCCGAAAGGACCGCGGTGGCGGACCCAGACCAGCACCTGCACGTCGGCCACACCGCCATCCATCCATCCAGTGCGCTTGAGCTGCTGGGTCGCGGCCTGGCCCTTTCGATCCCAGACCATCTCTCCGTCGACGGTCACCGTCACGCGGTCGAGCTCCCAAAAGAAGCTGAGGTCGCTGTCGAGGTGCATCCAAACCTGACCGCGCGGAACTTGGGCTGCGGCGGGGGTGCAGAAGGTGAGCATGAGGGCGGCAAACAGGAAACGCACGGGTGCTCCGGGGACATGGGGCGGTTGAATCGACTCTGTTACCGGCAGGGAGATGCTGGCGTTTACCCTCATTCTCTCGATGTTTGCGTGCACCTCTGACAACGCCTGTGAGGCGATTTCGCGAGGACAGCAACCGGTGGCCAGCGCCGCCGAGATCGAGGCGGACCTGCGTGCGGTTCAGGGTGCGCTCTATCCAGAGCTCGACGGGGTTCAGATCAGCCTGACCACACTCGAGTCCGAGACTGACTTTTTTGTCAGCAACTTAGAGCTAGCGACCTTCGAGGACCCGCCGCTCGACCGGCACTATCTGGTGCTCTACAACCCGCTGCTGCTCGATGACCCGCCGCCTCGAGACGCCACTGTGGCCATCTTGGCCCACGAGCTGAAGCATGTGCAGGACTACACCGAGATGGACTCGGCCGAGCTCGCCGACTTTGCCATCTGGTACGCCACCGCCGACATCGCCGACTACGAGCACGAGACCGATGAGGCCTCTCTCGAGCGCGGCTGCGGCATCGGGCTGATTCACTACCGAGAGTGGCTCTACGCCCGCATCTCCCTTGAGGCCGCGACCGAAAAGAAGCGCGTCTACTACACCCCCGAAGAGATCGAAGCCTGGATGGCCGACTGAACAAGGAGCGGCGAGCTTCGTCTCGCCGACCTTCATCTCGCCGAGCTTCGTCTCGCCGACCCCTCAGAACGTCTTCTGCAGCGGGTCGGCAGGATGCAGCACCAGGGTTCGATTCAGCTGGAAGTTCCAGTTCGGATTGCCAGTCGAGCTCGACGACACGGTCTCGCCCCGTAGCCACAGCTGATCCGACGCGCTGTATGAGCCCAGTCCGGGGCGTCCAAGCTGGCTCGGAAGCAGTTGGTCGAGCTGGCAGTCCGCGGGTGCCGCTCCCCACCACGCGAGGTCGTCGATGAAGCAGTCCGTGCAGGACGCATTGCCCCGCCACGCCCGATGCATGGCCACGAAGTCGCACTGGCGTGTTCCGCCGGCCACGGGGTCGTAGATCACGACGCTGCCAGACAGTGTGGCGTCCACGTTGATCGACAGGTCGGTGTAGGTGCGCTGGCTCGTATAGCCGAAGCCGTAGGAGCTGAAGAAGGTGTACTGCTCAAAGGACTCGCGGACGTGCAGTTCTCCGCCTGTCAGATGGGTCGTGGCAGTCACGGCACAGGCGTCGACACCCCAGCACTCGTCATCCAAGCAATCTGCCCACCCGTCTCCGTCGTCATCCACACCGTCACTGCAGTCCGATTCATTTGGGTCGAAGACCATGCAGTCTCCATCCTCGTCATCGATCAGCCCGTCCTGATCGTTGTCGAGGCCGTCGCCGCAGACCTCATCGGTCGGCCCATCGTCGGGCACGTCGATGGGGTCGTCATCGGGCACGTCGGTGGGGTCGCCGTCTGGGGGGTCGCTGGGGTCGTCATCGTTGGTGTCCGTGGGGTCGGGCACCTCGCTCGGCGGGTCGTCAATGGATTCGACGGTGGGGGTGCACGCAAGGGCGATCAAGAGCCACATCATGGGGTCTCCGTCCACAGGTGAATGTCGTACGACGAGCGCCAGCCGGGCCAGTCATAGAGCCCTTCGACGACCGCGAAGTAGGTGCCGTCTTCGGGCGCCACGAAGGTCAGGTGCTCGTAGCCAGCTTGGTCTGCGAGACAGGTGTGACTGCCGTTGTGACACTGGTCCAGCACGCGAATGCGCATGGCCCCCTCGGCATAGTCCGAGACTCGCAGGACCTCGCCCGCCAGCAGCTCGACCTCGAAGATGGCCTCGCTGCCGCTGGCCTGTGAACAGTCGGTGCCCATGCTCCAGTCGCGGTTGGCGGGGTAGTCCACGGTCATGTCGGCGCCCGAGACGGACCAGGGCAGGGGGACCGCCTGGGCCGGGCAGGTGTACGGACAGACGTCGCCACAATCTGTGCGGTCGTCGCAGTCCGTGAGCCCATCGAGGTCGTTGTCGATGAGGTCTCCGCAGTCCTCATCGGGCACGACACGCATGTTCAGCTCATAGGCTTGGCTCGATATTTTGGCCGAGGCGACGACGGTGTAGCTGCCATCAGCCGGAGCCTCGAAGAGCATCTGGTCGACGTAGCCGTCTCGCGCCAGGCACGTGTCTGATGGATGGCAGTCTTCGAGGATCGCGACGTCGAAGGAGGCATCTCCGGTCGAGGTGACCTCGAACAGATCGCCTGCAGCCAGGTCGACGGTCCAGACGGCGGTCTTGTCGGTCAGAGCACCACATTGCGCGCCTTGTGACCACGCGTAGCCACCCGAGTAGTCGGCTGCCCAGCTTGGACCCGAGAGGGTTGCCGGCAGGGCCAGGTCGACCGACGGGCAGGTGAAGCCGCACTCGCCTAGGCAGTCGGTGTCCAGGCAGTCGATGTAGTCGTCGAGATCGTTGTCGAGTCCGTCGCTGCAGTCCTCGGCGTCGACTCGCTCGATGGTGATGTCGTAGGGATAGGACGGATACCAGGCGCCCACCTTGACCGTGTAGTCGCCGTCCATGGGGGCCTGAAAGACCACGTCGCTGTCGTCGGTGAGCTCGGTGGTCGGCAGGCAGACCCCACCAAGATCACAGTGATGGCCCACGTCGATGCGGGTGTTCGGCGGGTATTCATGCTGCTCGATGCGAATGGACTCGCCGGCGAGTAGCTCGACATCGAAGACGGCAGTTGTGTAGGTGGAGCCGTTGCAATCCAATGGGTGGGGAAAGGCTTCGGTGCCGTGGAAGTCGTCGTACAGGTTGCTGCCGCTGATCTGGAAGGGCAGCGTGACCGGCGCTGCAGGCGCACACTCGAGGTTGCAGCTGGGCTCGGTCCAGCAGTCCTCGATGTCGTCGCAGTCGACCAGGCCATCGAAGTCGTCGTCCTGTCCGTTGGTGCATTCTTCGGGGGCCCACAGGTCGACGACGAGCTCGTACGATGAGTGATTGCTGACCTCGGACGTGCGCATCTCCAAGGTGTAGACGCCATCGGCCGGGGCGGTGAACGTGTCATCCGGCGTGCCGAAGCAGGTGCGATGGGTCACGTGGCACAAGTCGCTGACCGTAAAGAAGGCCTCCATCGAGGACTCTTCGCTGAAGCGAATGCGCTCTCCCTCGGCCAGCTCGATTTGGTACAGCGCGCTGCCCCCCTGGAAGCTGGACGTGTAGCCGCAGCTATGACCGGCGTCCCAGGGAAGCGATGCGGCGGAACCATAGTCGTCGTCGAAGCTGCTTCCGCTGTCGACAAAGGGCACCGTGCGCACGTCGTCGGTGGGGCAGGTAACCGGGCACTCGTCGGTGTCGTAGCAGGCCTTGAAGTCGTCGCAGTCGATGGCGCCGTCGAGGTCATTGTCGATGCCGTCGTCGCAGTCCTCCCAGCCCTCAATGGCGGCCTCGATGTCGTACGGGGCCTGCAGCGGGTCGGTGAAGCGGGACTCGGCGACCAACATGTAGTTGCCGTCCAGAGGGACGCTGAAGTAGGTCCAGTCGTCGCGTTCCCACAGGGCTTCGGGATCGGCCTGCAGGCATGCTGCAGCGGCCGAATCGCAGTGTGTGGTCAGGCGGAAGCGCATGGGATGGCCGGTGTTCTCGCGCACCATCACGCGCTGGCCCGCCAGCAGGTCGATGGGCCAGATCGCCTCGGGGCCGAGTGCCGGCTCGCAATCAGGTCCGGCCCACGTCTGGTCGACATTGTGGTCGGCGGCGAAGTCGCTGCCAGAGACTTGGATGGGCCAGACCGCTGCTGCAGGGTCACAGGCAACGGCCGAAGAAACGGTGGCTACAGGCAGATCTGTAGCATCGCAGGCGGTCAGTCCAAGACTGATCCCGACCCACACAGGGAATCGAAACACGGGATTTTCTCGCGGTAGGGGACCTTCGTCTCACTGCCGCAGAAATCCGTCACAAGGAGCAGCGAGCTTCGTCTGGCCGACGTCCGCTACGGCTTGAAAGTCTCGCGCCGCTGGGCGTTTGCGACGACGTCCTCGACCTTGTAGTGAATCGGCAGGGCCTCGTCGGCCAGCCACAGGCGAATCTGGTCGTCGTAGTTCGCGCTCTCGGACAGACCGGACTGGCCGCCTGGCAGGATGTCGACGCCTTCGACGCCATCGGGACCCAGGGCAAAGGACTGCCGCATGACTCCGCCGGCACCGCAGCGGAACCGCCGTCCCGAGCTGCCGCTATTGCAGCCGTTCACACCCAGGTTGTCGCCGTCCATCGGGAACCAATCCAGCTCGCGGCGAGGGTCGTCGCCGGAAAGATTGTCGGCCAAGGGGATGCGCCCGGTAGTGATGCTGAAGCCGTTGAGGATGGGGGACAGGGCCGGGTCATCGATGTAGCCGCCGACGATGCTGCGGAACTCGGCCTGGTGCCGAAGTCCCCACAGCCACTGGTCCATGTCGGTGGTGCCGAAGCCGTCCTCGCCCTCGCCATTGCCGTCGCTCATGAGGAAGTCGAGCGCCTTGCCCAGCGCCGTCAGCATGATCTCGTCGCTCTCTTCGATGACGCTGGGGGTATCGAGATGGTCCCAGAACGCCGACTCGCCGGTGACATCGTTGTAGCTGGACAGGCCGTCGTCGTTGTTGCCGCGGTTGTTCAGCATCAGCTTGATGATGCGGGTGCGACCGCTGCCGCCGGTGGGTCGGAAGCCGCGGAAGCCCTCGTCGTTGATGGACTCGCGGTACAGGTCACCCATGAAGGTGTTCCAGATCATGGTCGCGACCGCGTTGGCCTTCATGTCGTCGGTGACGTCGGGGTTGTAGAAGGTCTCGACGCCCGAGTGGGCCCAGAAGTCGTTGTCAGCCCAAGCCGACAGGCGGGTGTGGACCTCGTCATATTCGCTGGCCCGCGCGTTGTACATGGCCAACAGGCGCTCGTCCGAGCTGCCCACAGGCGGGTCGAAGTCCTGGGCGGACAAGTCCTTGGCGTGTTGAATGGCGGCCACGAGGTGGGGCGAGAACTGGCGCCCGATCAGCGACTGCGTGTGGCTGTGCATGTCGCTCATCTCTTCGCGGTCTGCGAATCCACCGGTGGTCGCGGCGGCGAGTCGGCGGTCGATGGCATCGGCACGGAAGGCCTCCATCCAGGGGCCGGCGATGTACCAGGGCTCGTTGTTCAGGTCGTTGTCGAAGGTGATACCGCCCGGGTCGTTGTTGGCGGACAGCAGGTAGCCCTTTTCGGGGGTGTAGCTGTGAGGGTACTCCTGCCATGGGACGACGCACTTGTAGGGGTCGGCCTCGCCCATTGACTCGTCGGCCGCCAGGTTCTCGGTCAGCGGCACGGTGAAGCCCAGGTAGCGATTGCCGTCGATCAACATGGTGGGGTCGCTGCCCTCGGCCCAGCTGCCGTCGGCGTTCTTGTCCAGGTAGCTGCGGCACGGGGTGATCTGGTACCCGGTATAGAAGATGTCGCCGTTGGCGTCGGCAGCCACAGTGTTCAGGGACAGTGCTTGGCCCTTCTTGGTGGTCTCGGCCACGTCCACGACGTCTTGGGCGTCCAGGCGGTCCCAGAGCATGCCGTACAGCGAGCCACCGTCGAGGGCGGTGAAGTCGAAGGTGAGTGCGGTGATCACGCCGTCGCCATCTGTGTCGCCAGGCACGATCCAGTCGCCGGCCATGTTCACCAGGGTCTCGCCGGCAGCGAGCTCCTCGTCACGGGAGGCGGAGCGTCCTTCGATCTCGTACAGGAAGCGCCCATCGGCGGTCTCCCAGCGTGGCCAGACCTCGGTGCGGCCGACACTCTCGAGGGCTGGCACCTCGCGGATGACGTACTCCTCGTCGACCTGGACCAGGGGCACCCAGTCATCGAGGTACATCGCGGCGCTCGGCTTGCCGTCCGCATCGAGCTGGATCTGCTCGGCGTACACATCGGTCACATCACCCATCAGCTGAGTGAAGCCCCACGCGGCCTTGCCGTTGGTGCCGGTTCCGAGCATGGGCGCG
Organism: uncultured Enterobacteriaceae bacterium; assembly: GCA_964471355.1. GTDB lineage: Bacteria > Myxococcota_A > UBA796 > UBA796 > CAYYHT01. The sequence goes on along the minus strand of CAYYHT010000310.1, from coordinate 1,142 downwards.
CCGGCAATCAAGTCGCCGTACAGGTTCTGTCCGCCGGGACCGCCCAGGTGTTCGGTGTCCATGTGCAGCTGGTACATCAGCCCGGGCACGTCGAGCTCAAGGTGCCCATCCGCCGCCAACAAGCCGCGTCCGTCCGTGCTGTGGGTGCCTGCGACGGCCCAGCTGTTGCTGCCCCAGCCGGATTCTTGGTCCCGGTGCAGGCGCTTGGAGATGCGTGCGTCCTTCGCCTTGGCCCGCTCGAGCACGTCAGGGGCAATGCGGGGGAGCTTCTCGAGGCGCAGGTCGCCTGTGCCACGGGGCTTGGTGCCCGACTCGCCCCAGCCGTCTGCCGACGAGATGAGGTTGGTGGGGGCCACGCCGTTCCAGACGTCGTCCCAGCGCCCGTCTGTGCGCAGGGTCTCGAGGTCCTTTCCGACAAATAGGGTGTCGTCCAACAGCGCCTGGTAGTGGCGGGCGCGGCTTGCATCACCGGTGTCGAAGCCAAGGCGGAACATGATCGACGCGATGATCGCGGCGACGTCCTTGGCCGAGAAGTCGAGCAGTGCGTCGCCAACGGTCTCGTGTCCGAGCAGCAGATAGAAGAACTCGTACTCGGAGGGAGCGGGCAGGGTGCCGGCTTTGACCGCTGCGATGTAGGCGTTCACACCCTCGGCATAGGCTTGCGCATATTCACGCTGCTCGGGGGTGAAGTCGGCCTCGACCAGCTCGGCGATGCGGGCCATTGAGATGCCGCGGCTCTCGAGGTCGTTCTCGAGGGCCAGGTCGCCGAACACCATCGAGACTTCGCCGGTGGACAAGCGGCGGGCCAGATCGAGGAAGAAGAAGCGGTCGCGGGCAATGGTGAAGCCCAGGATTCGCGCCTGATCGTTGACGTTGCTGGCGTAGATATGGGGAATGCCCATCTCGGTGTAGATGACGTAGCCGCGCGTCTCGAGGCCGGGCAGCGTCCACATCTGGCTGTTCTCGACGCCCAGCAGGGGTGAGGGTTCGGGCTCTGGGGTGGGGCCATTGCAGGACAGCAGTGCGACAAGCGGCAGGACAGTCATAGGTTGCTCCGAGGCCGCCCTATAACCGGGGTAGACTGCGCCCATGGTGCGTCGCGACGACGAGGATGAACAGCTTGGAATGCCATTCGGGCTGCG
>CAYYHT010000309.1:0-8656 GCA_964471355.1 uncultured Enterobacteriaceae bacterium | reverse complement strand
TCGCAGCGTCAGTCACTTGCTAAAGCAAGCTCCCTCCTCGCTCCTAGCCAGGAGGCGAGCCGGCCTCAGCGGACGGTTCACCTGGCGGTGTCGCAGCGTCAGTCACTTGCTAAAGCAAGCTCCCTCCTCGCTCCTAGCCAGGAGGTGAGCCGGCCTCGGCGGACCCAGCTGACCGTTCGCTAAAGCTGACTACTCACAAGGCGGCTCAGGAGCGTGCCCACCTCGGGGCTCTCTTGGCCGCCTTTGAGCGTTGCGAGCACGCTGGCGGTCTCGCTCGGCTCTAGGTAGAACTCGGCGTAGTGGTGGAATCGATCGACTGTGCGCTGCACCGTCAGCTCTGGGTGGAATTGGCTGGCCCAGAACGGTGCGCCTTGGACTCGAAAGGCTTGCTCGAAGCAGAAGTCGCCGCTCACCAGCAGTTCGATGCCCGACGGCATGCGGCTCACCCGGTCGTGGTGGCCTTCTTGGACCCAGAAGTGGCTGGGCATGTGCTTGAAGAGCTCGTCGGATTTGCCGGCTTCGGTGAGCATCACCGCCGTTGAGCCCATCTCGGTCTTGGACTCGTCGTTGATGACTTCGCCGCCGAGCGCCACGGCGAGACCTTGGAAGCCGAAGCAGGAAGCGTAGGCTGGGATCTTCAGCTCGACGACATCGAGCAATGTTGCGATGCTGTCCCGGATCCACGGCAGGTCGTCGTTGACCGAGTATGCCCCGCTGCCGCCAAAGAAGATGGTGTCGAAGTGCTGAAGCTCGTGTATTTCGGGCCGCCGCTGCTGCATGTGGTGCATCGACAGTGAGCCAGGGGCGATGCCCGCGGTCTCTTCGAAGCACATGCGCTCGTGGGCAGCCATCTTGTCGCTGGCATCCCGCAGGCTGATCAGCAGCGACTTGCCCATCAGTCGGGCAGGTGTCCGGCGCCGAACAGGAGCCGTCGAATGGGCTGTTTGTCGTGCAGGATGATGAGGCGGCGCATGAGCATGTCCACCGCTTCGAACTTGGCGCGGCCGAGATCAACCACGTACGAGACCGCGGAGGTGCCAACCGGCTCTGGGTCGGTGATGTAGTGGAACCGCCCGTGTCCGGCTTCGCCGAACTGCCCCTCGTACCCCATGGTGTACCAGTCGCCGATCAGCTCGTCGATCAGCCCAATCCGAGTTTCGGCATCGGAATTGGTCTCGAACTGGATGGTGATCTGCAGCCAGTGCCACGGACACTGCGTGCAGACCCAGACTTCGTATGGCCAGCCGCGCCAAGGCAGCATGATCGGCGCCTGTGCCAGCGGCTCGAGCCCCTCGACGGCAACCAACATCGGCTCGGTGTCGCTATAGACCTGCGCAACGGAACCATCTGCAGGATTCACTAGGTCCACCCGCATGCGCGCATAGTGCCGAGCGCCTTCTGCTAGGTAGGGCCGTGGGTCGCCGAAATCTGACTTGGCCATGCGGGCTGCTTCGGCGTACCAGCCTTCGTTGAGAAGGGGCTCGGCCTGTTCAGAGAAGTACTCGGCGTACGACTCACGGTGCGCTTCGATGAACATATTGGGCTCGGCGCCGTCGTCATCGGCGGCAAACTCGAAGGCCTCAATGGCCCCAAGAACGGCTTCGACCGCCTTTTTGCTGTCTTCGTCGAGAAGCCCCGCGCCTTCGAGCAGGTCCTTGTACACCTGCTTTCCGTCGTCGAGCATGCATGCGTTCAACAGCAGCGCCGCGAGGTTCATGTAGGCGTCGGCCTGTTCGGGCCAGCGCTCGATCACACTGCGAAGCGCACGACGCGCATCGTGGATCCGGTCTGCAAGCTGGTATGCCGACGCCATCCCCATGTGGAAGTGGCGCTTTAGGTCCTGATGCTCGGGGGCGGAGTAGGGCTCGGCCAGCGTGACCGCTTTCTCGAGGAACGGGATCGCACTACCGACCTCGCCGCGGTGCAGGTAGGACATGCCAAGGGCATTGTTCATATCGGGGCGGCTGTCGTCGATCGCTAGCGCGGCGGTAAACGCCTCGATGGCGTCCGCGTAGCGCTTCTCGTCGATTGCAGCCATTCCGGCTTGGGCGTATTCGTGAAACTCGGGCATTGATTCCTCAGCGGGGAGGGAATCTACCGCGTTTCAGCCCTCGTGCGGAACCTTGAGGTCTTCCGTGACCAGATCGAGCAGTGTGACGGAGAGCTCGATGATCTGCTCGTGCGAAAAGCCTTCGCCTTTCAGCTGTCGATAGAAGCTCTTTGCGACGGCTTTGTTGCGGTTTCGGAGCAGGCTTTGGTTCGGAGGCGGAGTCATAAACTCTCCAGGTTGTTGCCCACCATTGTGCAACGGCCGTGCCAAGTCGAATTCGAGCGAAAACGTGGTTTCGTCCGTCACATGACGATCCAACTGCGACTCTCGCTACGCACTCATTCGATTGGGGTGCGAAACCGTCTACGCAGCTGCGATTAGCGACGCTTCTTCCCTTTCTTTTTCGCCATCGTCACGTAGGTCCGGATGTTGGGAATATCGGGATCCAACTTCTGGGCCTTGTTCAGGTCGGTGAGCGCGTCTTTGTAGCTTTTCTTGTAGTAGTGGCTGATGCCGCGGCGGCAGTAGGCCATGGCGTGGTTCGCGTTCATCTCGAGGGCGTGATTGAAGTAGTCGATCGCCTTGGAGTACTCCTTGCGTGCGAAGTACATGTCGCCGATGGCAACCTGGGGCTCGGGGTCCTCGGGTGAGTACTCTTCTGCCACGGTGAAATCGCTCATGGCGCGGGCGTAGTCGCCGAGGTCAAGGTAGAGCCGGCCGCGCCCGACATAGGCGGGTGCATGCTCGTCGTCGGCGTCCATGACGTCAGAGTACAGAGCGATGCCACCGTCAAGGTCACCCTTGTCTGCAGCGTTGCGCGCCCGCTCCATCATCTGCTTGATCTCTTCCTTGGTGGGTCCAAGAGGCTCGGGCTCGGGCTCGGGCTCGGGCTCGGGTTCTTCTTCTTCCTCTTCCTCTTCTTCTTCCCACTCTTCCTCTTCCCACTCTTCTTCATCTTCGTCGTCGACGACGCTCAGGCCGAACCCGGTGGCGTTGTCGTCGTATTCGTAGTCCTCGTCGTAGTCCTCGGCGGCGCCGATTTCGAGCTCTTCATCTTCGTCCGACAGAACCTCGCCTGTCGCCTGCCCGGTGCTTGAATCGACACCGAGTCGGATGGCTGCAGCGCCGAACTTCGCGCTCGAATCGTCGATGACACGCGGCGTGGTCTGGGCGTCTGCGTACAGATGTGCGGCCGCGTCCCGGCGGCCCCCCCCCTGGACACCAGCGACTGCCACGCCCGCAACCCGGGCCGTCGGAGCTTGGCGGCCCTTGCGAGTGGTGACCTGTGCACCTTGGGGGCGCTCGGATGGCGTCTCGTCGGTGGCATCGTCTTCTTCGGGCAGGTCGTGGTCGTCCCCGAGAATGTCTTCGCGTCGGCTGGCGGCTCCCTGCAGAGCTTCGTGCCTGGCCTTCAGAATCTCGTCCTTTGTCAGGATGGAGGTTGTCTCGTTGTCCTCATCCTCCCTTTCCGTGGAGCCTTCTGGGTACAGGTCATCGGGCACAGCGTCTTGGTGCTGGGTCTCTTGCTCGAAGTCGTCCCCTTGGGATGCGTCCGCCTCGGACGATGTGTCTGCTTTGGAGCTAATGGGCTCTGCGCCTCCACCACCGAACAGATCGTCGTCGTCGCTGTCGCCGAACAATCCTTCCTCTTCGACGGGAATGTCCGGGGTTGCTTTGAGGTAGTCCGGCACATCGCTGTCGGGCTCGGAGCGCAACATGGGCGTTGTATCGGTGGACGTGAATGAGTCGGAAGGAGGCTGCGTGACCTCTTCATCGGCTTCCTGAGCCGCGTCCTCTTCGTCCTCTTCGTCCGACTCGGCCACACGGGGCGTGGTGCGCAGATAATCGGGGGTGTCGTCGTCCTCTTCGTCCTGCTGGTGAACCGGGGCTGGGCCAGAGTCGACGAATCCGGACACCACCATGTCGGACTCGCTGTCGGCCGCGTCGGTGAACCCTTCGTCTGAATCGCCCTGGACGGCCTCGTCCAGATCGATCTCTGGCTCGTCGCCGATCGCCTCGGTGTCCTGGTCCAGCTCTTCGAGCTCGTCTAGTTCTTGGATTTCCTCGAGCTCCTCGAGTTCTTCGAGGTCCTCGAGTTGCTCGGTCGCCAGATCGATGGGGTCGGCATCGAGATCGATGGGGTCGGCATCGAGATCGATAGGGCCTTCCTCGAGATCGATGGGGCCTTCCTCGAGATCGATGGGATCGTCGTCAAGATCGATCGGCCCCTCGTCGACACCGATGGCATCGGCCGCAAGGTCGTCTGCAGCTGCTTCTTCGTCCACTTCTTCTTGGTCAGCTTCTGCTTCAGAGTCGCCGCCTGCGACCAGCTCGTCTTCAACCTCGGGCTCTGAAGCCTCAGGAGCGTCGTCGTCGTCGTCTTGGGCCGTCTCAGGTTCGAAGCCCGGGGCGTGATCTTCTTCGTGGTCGACAATGTCCGTCTCGTCCGAGTCATCGTCGCTGAGGGCTTCTTCTTCGCCGAATCCGGGGGCCTGTGTCAGGCCGGCCTCGGCGCTTGCGTCGTCCCCTTCTTCGTCTTCGGGGGCGGCGCCCAGCTCGAATTCTTCGGTGACGTCCGTGTGCCCAGCGGGGATGGTGTCGTCGAACTCTGGGTCTGGAGCTGAGGCGGCGGCTTTCGCTGCGGCCTCGGCGCGGGCCATCTTTTCGGCGGCCGCTTTGGCCTTCTTGGACAGGCGACCCTTTACAGCCGTCAGGCGTCTGCGGCCTCTGCGTCGCTTGCCACCCGCTTTTGGCGTCGCGGCGATGATCGACTGTGAGTCCTCGTCGGGAATTCCCGTTTCGTCGGAATCCTCGTCATCTTCGAAGGGCTCGTCCTGGGGAATGAGCGTCGTGCTGTCCCCTTCGTCATCGTCCGGAGGCTCGATCGCCTGCGGCTCATCGATAGGCGCCACGGCGACATCGACCTGCTCGCTTAGGAGCTCGTCGGTGTCCGGATCGCCCCCCGCGATGTCAGCGAGCTCGGCAGCTCGCTTCTCGGCCTCTGCGACCAGGCTGACTGCTTGCATGACCAACATCTGGGCTTGGCCCAGTGCATTGGTCTGCATCATCAGTGCGGCTTGAATTGGCAGCTTTACCGTTGCGGCGCTGCGGAGTTCGATCTCTGCCTTGGAGAGCTCAGACAGCAGCTCCTGGCAATGCTTCAGCGTATCCCCGGTGCTCACGTGCTGGTCCTCAGGCGATCTTCAGGTCGTTGGTGAGAGATTCGAGACTGGTCAATAGAGCGTCTCGTCCCAGGTTGAGCTTGGCGACAAGCTTATCCGCGTCCGCATCGCCGGCCGTGCTGGCCGCCTGTGCTTTTTCGGCGTGTTGGATGTTTGCCATGATCATCGCAATGAGCTGCTGTGCAGCGCTGATGTGAGCCAGCAGCCGTGTGGCTTTTGCTGGTTCGGCATCACTTGCTTCGAGCTCTTCGCGAACGATGTCGAGGTTGCCCTCAAGTGCTTCGCTAAGCACACTCCGAATGGAACTGAGCTTGTCTGCAGACGACATTCTGGCGACCCTTCCCCTGGATTCCCAACCACGGGAAGGTACCACAGAGGATGTGCCTGGGATCGATGGTCCCGGGGATCGTGTTGATAGCTACTTGATCCCGTGGCGCTTGAGCATGCGCGCGATGGTCTTGCGGTCCACGCCGGCCATTCTGGCCGCTTTTGAGATGTTGCCGTCGCACGCCTCAAGAATGTCTTCGAGGTACTGCCGCTCGAACGCATCGATGATCTTGTCTCGAGCTTCGCGCAAAGACAGCTCGCCGGGATTTGGCATGGAGACGTTGCCACTCGGCCCAGCAGCTCGTGCCGCTGCCCCTTGGGGCGTGTTGTCGTCGGCTCTGCGGAACGCGTCTGGCAGGGCTGCCATCTCGATGGTGTCCCCGTCACAGAACGGAATCGCCCGAAGCACCACGTTGCGCAGTTCTCGGATGTTGCCTGGCCAGTTGTACTGAGCGAACAGGTCGTGCACATCAGGCGACGTTCTGCGCACTTTGTGCTCGAACGGTGCGTGCCGAAGCAGGTGTTCGACGAGAAGTGGAAAGTCCTCGCGCCGAGTCCGCAGTGGCGGCAGGACCATCTCGACGACCGCGAGGCGGTAGTAGAGGTCGCTGCGGAATGCGCCCTGCTCTACTTGTTCTCGCATGTCTCGGTTGGTGGCTGCGACAACGCGCACATCAATTGGACGAACGCGCCGATCGCCGACTCGCCTCACTTCACGCTGCTCGAGCACGCGCAACAGGGCCGGCTGCAGCTCAATGGGCAGCTCACCAAGCTCGTCGATGAAGATGGTTCCGCCGTTGGCTTGCTCGAAGACACCTGCTCGAGGTGCCACGGCACCCGTAAACGCACCGCGTTCGTGGCCGAACAGCTCGCTCTCGATCAGGTTCTTGGGCACAGCACCGCAGTCAAAGACGACAAAGGGGCCCTTGGAGCGACGGGAGCGGCTGTGAATGGCGCGACTGACCAGCTCTTTGCCGGTGCCTGTCTCGCCAGTGATCAGCACTGTCAGCTCGGTTCGTGCGACGCGCTCGATGATTGAGAACACCTCGCGCATCACGATGGACGCGCCAACCATGCCCTCGAAGCTGGTCTGATCGGCGGGGACGATGTCGACCACTTCGTCAGCGGGTGTGAATTGAATCTCGGTCTTGCCGACGCGGAAGTTGCGGGCCTCGCCGAGGTAGACCTCGCGAACTCGAACTGAGCCGACGAAGCTGCCGTTCGTGGAACCTAGGTCCCTCAACAGGTACCCATGGCGGTCCCGCACGATCTCCGCGTGTTTTCGACTGACGGTGTCGTCGGTGAGTGTGAGGTCCGCAGCCTCGGCCTTGCCGATGTGGACGACGTCGGTCTCGTACTCCATCTGCTTGCCCGCATCGGGGCCATCAACCACGCGTAGGCGAATCCGACGAAGGTGCAGTTGCTTCGGCGCATGCCCTGTCGTGATGACGGACGTGATGTCGAAGTCGTCAGCCATGGGGCGTGCTCGGGGGTGCGTGGGGACAGGTGGAAGTCATTGGAGGCCTAACGTGAACTGGGATCGTCGAGTTGGCGGTCCCGGGCGCGGGAGAGAATGCGCTGAATGGATCGACGGTCCATTTGGGCGGCTCGGGCGGCGGCGCTGATGTTGCCTTCGTGCTCTTCAAGCATGGCGTTGACGTACATGATCTGGAAGGTGTCCAACCAGACCCTACGTGCCTCGATGTATGGCAAATCGGTGCGGACATCGGGTCCGCTGCCTGACCCAATATTGGGTGGCGGCCTGAGCAACTGGGGCGGCAGGTCCGGCATGGAGATGCGCGTCCCTCGCGACATCGCGCACATGTATTCGACGGTGTTGACGAGCTCGCGGACGTTTCCGGGCCATGGCCAGCTGCGCAGGTATTCGCGAACCGATGGGTCGATGGTCGGAACACTGCGTCCAATTCGCTCGCATGTCTGGTCGACGTATTTGCGGACCAGCAGGTCGATGTCGTCGCCGCGTTCGCGCAGGGTAGGCAGCGAAAACTCGAGGACCGCCAGGCGGTGGTAGAGGTCGCGGCGGAACCGGCCATCGCGGACGGCGATCTGCAGGTTCTGCCATGTGGCTGCGATCACCCGAATGTTGGCGCGCTTCTCGTCTTGCGCTCCGACGGGTCGATAGGTCCCTTCTTGCAGCAGCCGGAGAAGGCGGGTCTGCGTCTCAAGCGGCAGCTCGGCTACCTCGTCGAGAAAAAAGGTGCCTCCGTTGGCGGCGGAGACCAGTCCAGCGCGTTTTTGGTGGGCTCCCGTGAACGCCCCCCGTTCGTGTCCGAAGAGCTCCGCTTCGACCAAATGCGGCGATATCGCAGCGCAATCGACTGGGATGAATGGCCCATTCTGGCGATCGCTGACGCTGTGCAGGTACCGGGCCACGACCTCTTTTCCGGTGCCGGTCTCGCCGATTAGCAAGACGGGAAGGGGAGTGTCGGCCACCTGCTGGAGACGCCGTTTTAGCGCCACCATCGGTGGGGACTCACCGTAGAGATTCGGTACGCGGAAGGCCATGAGCACCCGTGAGGAGGGGCGCCACCGTACCAGCACGAGGGGGTGCGGATCAAATGCCGCTTCGGTGAGTTTGCCTAGCCCAGTGCGAGTTCCGCGAAGACCGGCGCCCTGACCTGAACTCGATTCGGGCGGCCCCAGGTGACTTCCTGAATCAGCCCGGCGCGCACCAGATCTTCGTCGCCCTCGTCCTCGTCCCGGGGAACTGGACCTTCTTGCGCCACATGCTCAAGTCGTCTTGCCAGACGATCGTCCGAAGCGACGATGTCGAGTGCACCACGGATTTCGTCGGCCAGCGGACCCAGGGCGCGCCAGATGGCGGATCGGCCTAGAGCCAACGTGCCTGACGAGACGCCGTCGTTGCCAAGGGCTCGGAGCAGTGCCGGAACCCCGCCGATGACCTGCACGGCCTGATTCAGGCGTGTCTTGTCAACGGGACCCAAGTACTCGACTAGGGCTTCGATGGCTTCGATGGGGGCGTAGTCGGCAAGCACGATGCGTGCAGCACCGGCAATCTCGAAAGCCGGGCTGTCCACTGAGCACGCAAACAGCATGTTCAGCTTGCGATCTTCCG